>JAGRBZ010000109.1:13195-21020 GCA_020433805.1 Anaerolineae bacterium | reverse complement strand
GGAATGAGTTCGACCGGATGGCCGGCGACTTCGCCCCGCTGTTGGATGGCGACTTCGACCCCGGTTTGGGAGTCAACACCGAGGGTCTCGTTGGGACCGGCGATGACAAGGGCGGAAGCGATGCGGATGGGGTCACCAGCCGCAACGACGACGGTACCGAGGGGGTCTTCCTCAGCGGGAGCTTCTTCGGCCACTTCTTCTTCAGCAGCCGGTTCTTCTTCGGCCACTTCTTCTGCAGCCGGTTCTTCGGCGGCCGGTTCTTCTTCGACGACTTCTTCTTCGGCTGCCGGTTCTTCAACTTCTTCTTGGGCTTCTTCTACGGCGTCATCAACGGTTCCTCCACCACAAGCCGCGAGAAGCAATGTAATGCTCAGACATAGAGCCAACAAATACAGTAACTTTCTGATCATATTGAAAATTCTCCTCCAAAAGAGTAATACTTCTTCAATGCGAAATTGATAACAGGATTCCAGATTTTATCGAAGATGTGTTTATCAAAATCTTTATGAAAAGGCAGTGCAATAATTAAAACTAAAACAAATGCAAAAAGTTACACTAACATTTTGATTAGATATCACCTCCTTAAAGAATTTGTTTGTAATCGTGATTTTATCGAAATGATACATGCCAGGGCATAGCTAACCGCTCTAGACCAAGAATGATGAGGTAGAGGGTGATGCCCATGATACACGCGATGACAATAGCAGCCCAGGCGGACGCGAATCGAAAAAGGGCCGCTTCCTGGGTAATAAACACACCCAGAGCTATTCTGGGGCCGCCAAAGTATTCGCCAACAACAGCTCCAATCATGCTCAGGGCGGCTGCCACTTTTAAGCCGTTGAAGAGATATGGCAGCGCATTGGGAATTCGTAATTTGCGAATAATTTCAAATTCACCGGCAGCATAGGATCGCATAAGTTCAAGTGACCGGGAGTCAACTTGCGTAAGCCCACGTACCATATTAATCATAACCGGGAAAAAGACCATAATGGCGACAACAGACATTTTGGAAAAAGGGTTATCGATGCCAAACCAGTTATTGGCAATGGGCGCGAAGGCGATAATGGGCATCGAATTGGCCGCGATAGCAAAAGGCATCAGAGCCTCCCGTGAGGCTGTCCAGCGGGAGGTAATGAGTGCCATTAATATTGCGGCACTACAACCTATGGCAAATCCCCCCAACGCTTCTTTAAGCGTAAACCAGGCTGCTTGAAGAATAGGGCTTAGATTTTTACCCTGCAACACAAGCAGTGTTGAACCACCCCATGGTATTTTAAGCATAGCCGCCGACGTAAGCGCCGATGTTAGTTGGGGAGAGGCTTGGGAGGGTATTGTTATCACCAAGCTATTTTCTTTGAGCTTGTCTTGAACTTCTTCAACGCTGGCTGTGGTTGTTTCCGGCGTTAAGCGCACGACTTGTACTAAATTGGAGAGGATGACAGTAGGGCGCGGTAGCAAAAATTGCTGTATTTGAAACGCCGCCACTGCTCCTTCCCACAAAAGCAAAATGATAACTAAAATGATAACCGGTGCTAAATAGCGCTGCGTCGATTCGCTCACTGGCTTAACCTTTCGCTTTCGCGCAGTGCATCACGAACTTCGTTTTCAAGTTGGAAAAAGCGAACGTCTTCGCGGGTGTCCGTATTACGCGGTTGAGGCAGGTCGATTTTTATATCGTGGGTAATTTGGCCGGGGCGGGCCGACATCACGATAACGCGGGTTGAGAGGAAAACGGCTTCGGTGATACTATGGGTGACAAAAATAACCGTGGTTTTGGTTTTCTCCCAGATGCTCAGCAGTTCTAAGTTCAACCGTTCGCGAGTCATTTCATCCAGAGCGCCAAAGGGTTCGTCCATCAACAAAATCGACGGTTCAAAGGCCAAGGCTCTGGCAATCGACACGCGCTGCTGCATCCCCCCGGAAAGCTGCCAGGGATAATGGTGGTGAAAATCTTGAAGTTCAACCAGCTTAAGCATTTCGCGTGTACGCGCCTCTTTTTTTTCTCTGGGATACTTCATTAATTCCAGAGGCAGTTGGACATTTTTTGCAACAGTTCGCCAATCATACAGCGTAGCTGCTTGAAAAACCATACCGTAATCGCGATCCAAACGGGCTTGGGGCGCTGATTTGTTATTGACCGTAACGTTCCCTGAGGTGGGGGTCACGAGATCACCAATGACGCGCAGGAGTGTAGATTTGCCGCAACCGGATGGGCCAATTAACGAGATGAATTCATTCGGTTTGATTTTCAAATCAACGTCTTTCAAAGCATGCACTGCATTTTTTGAACCCTGATTGAAAACCTTGTTCAAATTTTCGATCGATACGACTAACTCAGTCATGTAACCTTGCTGTCTGCCTCCGAGGATTTTATAACGGATACGTATTTATATGGAGAGGTAAGCGTAAAAACGGGTCACCTAAACTGTGATGTCTTCTTGGACTCTGTCGCCGGTGAGGCAGAAATTTAGGAGAGGTTCATTTTAGCACAACACAAAACCCCGTGCAACAAATGTAACAATGTAACAAAAACCAACCAATCAATCAATCAATCAACCAGCTAACTAACCCTACATCTAAACCGCATCAGCCGGTTGATGCCTAACAAATATCTTTTCCAAAATTGTAATGATAATAAAGAAAGTCATTCCGGTTAGTGAGGCAAATATGATGCCGGCCCACAATCTTTCGGGGCCGGTGGCATAGTATTGGTTAAAATTGAGAATAATTCGCCCTAAGCCGTCAGCAATACCTGAAGGGAGTTCCCCAATGATAGCGCCGACCACGCTCGCTGTGGCCGAAACTTTGAGCGCTGTAAAGATATAAGGTAACGCAGCCGGAACGCGTAGTTTCCACAAAATGTCCCATTTGGTGGCTGCGTAGGAATTCATAAGCTCTAAAGCTGTGGGCTTAGGAGAGCGAAGCCCCCGTAACGTATTAACCGTAACCGGAAAAAAGGTGAGATAGGCTGCAATGACTGCCACCGAAAGCCAGTTACCACCCAGCCAAATAACCACCATCGGAGCAATAGCCAGCAAAGGCACCGTTTGCGAGGCGACTACATAAGGTAAGAAACCGCGCTCCAGTAGACCGGAATGCGCAAAGGCGACACCTAACAAAAAGCCGAGCGTAGCTCCTATCAAAAATCCGGCAATGGCCTCTCGGAGGGTGAAGAATGATGCTCGTAGTAAAATCGTGAACAAAATTTCTTCGCTGCCGCGCCGTGGAGGCTCAAAAATGGTAGCGATCATATCCTTAATATGCGGCATAGAGCGATCATCAGCTCGGATGGGCAGCTTGATCTCGCATAGGCCAATTTGTTCGCACAAAGGTCCCGGCACCCGCGTATCACCTACTCGGACCTGAGCCGTACCGCGCAAATATTGGCCGTCCGGCGAGGCCAACTGTTTATAGCCCTCCCACGCCAAAACCAAAACTATAACGATCAGGAGAAAATATAGGGATGATTTTATCCAGCTAGGTAAATTCACCGAATTGTCGCTTTCTTAGGCTGCCCTTAAAAATTTTGTCGATTTTAGCACAACTTGTTCAGGAAATCAATGATTTGTGAAATCAATTGCAAATAATTTAACCATTAAAATTTCTGTCTAACACTTTTCTTCTTGATAATAAATGCAATTTATAAGCAAATTTGTGATACAATCAAAGCTACGACGTTTTAGATCGACCAAAATTTTTGCCGAGACGAGGAAATGATACCTATCCGCCGTGCCTATATTGAAAAACTTCTAAAAACTTCACCCCCTAAAGAGAAAACGCTTGATCTAAGCCATGTAAATTTTAGCTTCGCCGATTTACGTCAAACAAACCTCAACCATACAAATCTAAGTCATGCTAACCTAATCTGGGCTAAACTCTGCCAAACGCATCTCGTTGGTGCCAATCTAAGGCAAGCTGATCTACGCCGGGCCGATTTACAGAATGCTGATCTAAGCCAGGCCAACCTTAACCATGCTAACTTGAGTTGGGCCGATTTGCGGGGAGCCAATCTCTCTAAGGCTCGTATGTATACGGCTCAGCTTCACCATGCCGATTTTAGCCCCCTAAAAAACACGCATACCCATTTAGTAGGAGCGGAGTTATGCACAGCCCAACTTGTTAAAGCCAATCTCCGTGGAGCAAATTTACGAACAGCCAATTTGAGCGGTGCTTCTCTGGCAGAAGCCGATTTGAAGATGTCCAACTTGCGTCGCACCAATTGTACCTTGGTCGATTTTTCCGGAGCAGACCTTAACCAGGCTGATTTAAGCGGAGCCATCCTGACCGGTGCTAATCTGAGCGGTGCTAATCTGAGCGGTGCCAATCTCAGTAGCGCTACTTTAATTGGAGCGAATTTGTTGGGGGCAACTTTAACAGGAACCAAGATTGATCGAGACACGCGCCTGGATGCCAAAGCTTATCACCTGTGGACAATTGCAAACCAAGTAGACGAACCACACGTATTAGTGGGAACTGATCTAAGCCGCGTCGAACTACGAGAAGCAAATCTTGATGAGGCCGATCTGCGCGATGCAAATTTGAAAGCAATCGATCTACGGCAGGCTCGCCTTAATAAGGCCAACCTAACAGATGCTGCTATGGAGCGAGCCAATCTACAGGGGGTTCTGATGACCGGCGCTCATCTGGATAGGGCTATGATGAGCCAGGTTAGTTTGTTTGGGGCAAAACTCAAGCATTCGAGCCTGCGTGAGGCGGATTTGACCGAAGCCATTCTGAGTTGGGCCGATTTATCTGATGTTGATCTGCAGGGGGCCAATCTCAGCCGAACGATCTTAAGCAATGCAAATCTAACCGGAGCGAATTTGTTGGGCGCAAATTTGGCCGGAGCCAATCTTATGGGCACGGAACTGGATGAGCATACGCAATTAGATGCGAAATGGCGGGTGGTATGGCAATTGGTTAATCAAATAGAGGTAGAGCAATCATTACAGGATGCGGATCTAAGCGAAGCCGATCTGAGCGGAGTCGATTTGGCCGGCGTTGATCTGAAGCGAGCTAATTTAACCGGGGCTATCCTGACCGGTACAAATTTGCGAGAAACCGATTTATCGGAAGCACAATTAGCCGGTACACAGTTGAAAACGGCTCACCTCAATGAAAAAACCAAGCTACCCGATAAATGGCGATTAAATTGGCAGATTGTCAACCAAAAGGTTGTTGGTCGTGCCTTGGCTCAACAAGATTTGAGCCAGGCCAATCTGCGTGAAGTTGAGCTGCCTCGGGCTAATTTACATCAAGCTAATCTAGCGAGGGCCAATTTAGAACAAATTAATCTCACGGATGCCGATGTAAACCAGGCTGATTTAAGTGGAACTGATCTATGTAAGGCAAAATTGAATGGTGCGTCATTGATTAAGTGCAAACTTGCAGCAGCCGATCTCCGGCAGGCTTATTTGAACCGGGCTAATTTGTTTCTCGCTGACCTTACCAGGTCTAACCTTACCGGCGCGGATTTAAGCAAAGCAAATTTGCAGCAAACCAATTTCAAGGAAGCTATTTTATCTGGAGCGAATTTGAGCGAAGCCAATCTAAACGGAGCGGATTTGGCTGGAGCCGACTTACGCCGGGTTAATCTACAAAAAACCGATTTACGTGATACACATATCGACTCCCGGACCCGGTTGAATAAAAAAGCTCGCCGAATTTGGCGGTTGATAAATCAAGGGGGGAGCCGTAAAGATTTAAGCGGCATCGACCTTAGTTGGGCCAATTTAAACGCAGCCCAGTTTGATGGTGCTCAATTAAATCGGGCTGTTCTTGGTGATGCCCTCTTACGCGAAGCCAATTTAGAAGAGGCCCAACTTCGAGAGGCGGCGCTGCATGGGGCCGATTTCAGCGGGGCCAATCTGGCCCGAAGTGATCTGCGCCGGGCGATATTGTGGCAAACTAGCCTGCGCAAAGCCGACCTTCGAGCTGCTGATATGCGTGGTACCCAATTGGAATGGGCTGCGTTGATGGGCGCTAAAATCAACGAGGCCACAAAACTCGAGCCAAAGTGGCGGTTGATTTGGAAAATTGTTAACCTCGGCGTGGCTAATCGCGATTTGAGCAAGGCAGATTTAAGCTGGGCGAATTTACATCGGGCCAATATGCGCGGCGTCAATCTTAGGCAAGCTGATCTGTCGATGTCTAACCTGATGGAAGTTGATTTTAGCCAGGCCGATTTACGGCAAGCGGATTTCAGTTGGGCCAATCTGGCAAAGGCTAAACTGCTTCACGCTAATTTGGAAAGGGCCAAGCTGCAGGAGGCGACTCTTATCGGCATCGATCTGCATGGAAACAATTTGCGTGGCGCAAACCTGTACGGTGCAAAGCTTGAGGGGGCCAACCTGAGTGAAAGTCAATTGGAAAAATCCGATTTAACACGGGCGAAATTAAAACGGGCTAATCTGAGGAGAGCTAATTTACATCAGGCCCGGATGAATGAGGCTGATCTGAGAGAGGCTGATTTGCGGGCGGCGAATTTGCAGGATGCGCAACTTCGAGGCGCTATTTTTAACGAGAAAACATTGTTGAACACCCTATTAGAAAAAGTAATTTTTCAAGATCCCCGTTGTCGCGACCAGGCACTTTTCGCGATGCAGTGGCGTCGTATTTGGGATTTTTTGGCTCAAAAAAAGGCCAAAAGCGAACTTAAAGCGGCTGACCTACGTGAAGCCGATTTAAAGGGTGCGGATTTACGTGGCGTAAATTTAATAGGGGTGTCATTGGAAAATGCAGACCTTAGAAATGCGGATTTAAGTGGAGCCAACTTACGCAGCGCAGATTTACGCGGGGTAGATTTAACAGATGCCATTCTGCTGGGAGCCGAAATCGACGATACCACCCAGTTAGATGATACCTGGCGGCAGATGTGGGCCGACTTGCACGGTGAAGAAGATTCGAGCGCCGGCACAGCATCATCAAACAAAACGATTTTACCAATTCCTGAATCGTATTGGGTTCGGCCGGGTCGTGTGTTGGCCGGCAACTATCCACAGGGTACGCCGGATAGTCTCAAAACACGTCTACAGCGCTTGTTAGAACATGGAGTTACTTTTTTTGTAGATTTGACTGAGGCAGGCGAAAAAGGGTTGATGCCTTATACCAATATACTTCAAACCGAAGCAGAAGATTTAGGACTGCAGGCTGTCCATCGCCGAATACCCATTCGGGATTTTGAAGTGCCAACGGTTGCCCAAATGACGACGATTTTAGACACAATCGATCAAGCAATTGCCGCCGGACATAAGGTCTATATTCACTGCTTTTTTGGCATTGGTCGAACGGGAACCGTAGCAGGTTGCTATCTGGTTCGGCACGGACTAACCGGCGATGCGGCTATCGAAGCGTTAAATCGGCTGCGACAGGAAACCTATTTTGAGGGTATGGCCTCGCCTGTAACGGCTGAACAGCGGCAGATGGTTCGCAATTGGATAGTGGGAGATTAAGATTAGCCATTAAGTTGTTGAACGCTCGGGTTCAAATCAAGTTCGCGGATTAACTGCGTAAGCTCGTCATCGGTTAATGTGCGGCCTAGCCCGGCATAGGCGATCAGTGCCGCTTCCATCATGTTCGTGCCAAAAGAGCGCCCTTCTATGCGGGGAGTGCCGGTTACCAAATAGGATACACCGCGCTCGCGCAGCAGCGCCATATCATCCTCGGTCGTGGTATTGGTAAGAATAATTTTCCCCTGAAGATCAAGCGGCATGTGACGTCGAATGTAAAGAAAATCACCGGCGATGATCGGGCCATAGTTAAACCATTGTTCAAATTTCGGTACAATCTCATCCTGATTTTGGCCGGTGGGATAGAGCATACTGAT
>JAGRBZ010000109.1:0-13095 GCA_020433805.1 Anaerolineae bacterium | reverse complement strand
AGATCACAAAAGACCAAATCAAAACCGGCTCGATCCAGCGACTCGGCAAGACCGTAGCGATCGGCAGCTAGCGGCATCATAGCCTTACGGGGAGTAATGGACTTGGGCAAATGTGGTTCGGCCCGTTGAAAAAGCTCACGCTCTAAGGTGTATTTCAGGCCACGTCCATCGGTAAAAGGCGTTTTTTTGACATCTTTGACAAGGTTAACTCCGGAGCGAAGCGGATAATGTTTGTCGGCGACGCGGACGTACAGCTCTACGCCGCCGACGCCTAACGCATCGACCTGACCGTCTAATTCGGTAAATAAGGCTCTCGCCTGCTTTTCATCACCGTCACAACCAATGCGCTCGATAGAAATTATCTGGTCGCCTAACGGTAGCTTGACTGTTTTGTTGCGTTTTGAACTGCCTAAGCTGACGCTGACGACTCTTTTCATCATTGTACCTCGGCTGGACTACCCGCTTGAAAGTAAACCATAAGGATGGTAGCCAGTGCAATGACGCCAAACATCGCAATCATTGCGCCGACTAGCGAAATAATTGTAGCATGCCAGCGCGGAATTCGTTTTGTGGCTTGAGCAATATGGTAATTTGAAATAAATACAACCGCCATAACGCCCAGAATCTGCCAGATGATTCCAACCTGAACCATAAGCAGACCTCCCACCGCCCCGGCAATCAGCCCCCATTTGAATGTATTACGACGTACCGGATCAAACGACAACAGGCCTTGATTGTCTTGTTTCTGAAATCGGTTGGGATCGAGCTTTCGTTGCCGTTTTGCCACAATCTAAGCCTTTACTTCGGGTTCTATATCGGCCACAGAATTAACCACACGGTTGGGCCGATAGGGGAATTTATCGATCATGTCGGGTTGGGTAACGCCGGTTAAAACCAAAATTGTTTCCAGTCCGCTTTCCAGGCCAACTTTAACGTCGGTGTCCATTCGGTCGCCAATCATAACCGCATTTTCTGAATGTTCATCCAGGTAGCGCAGCGCTGAACGCATAATAAGCGGGTTGGGTTTGCCCACAAAATAAGGGCTAAATCCGGTGGCGCTCTCTATCAAAGCAGCCACGGCTCCGGTTGCCGGCACCAGACCGTCTTCGGTGGGGCCATTCGGGTCGGGGTTTGTGGCGATGAAAGGGATGCCTTGCGAGATAAGCCGAATGGCTCTGATAATTTTGTCGTAGGGATAAGAGTCGGTTTCGCCCAAGATAACAAAATCAGGATTGTAATCGGTTAGTGTGTAACCGACATCAGCCAGAGCTTGATAAAGACCAATATCGCCAATAACATAGGCCGATCCTTTGGGCTTTTGGGAATGAACAAAGGCTGCCGCAGCCAGAGCGCTGTTGTAAATGTTTTCGGATTTAACGTTAAAACCATTTGATTGGAGTCGATGTTGGAGATCGGTAGTTGTGTAGCGGGAATTATTGGTTAGCACAAGAAAGCGGTGACCACCGTCAATTAATCTCTGAATGAATTCGATTGCGCCGGGTATTGCTCTTTGTCCGTGAACCAAAACACCATCCATGTCGCATAAGTAGGTTTTTTTTATACTCATGATGTATTCCTTATTTTCAAAGTTGATTAGAAATTAAGGTATCGTCTCTGAAACCCATTGAAGCGGCTCGACGGCAATGCCGTTTAGACGAAATTCCCAGTGGAGGTGGGGGCCTGTCACCAGGCCGGTATCGCCCACATAGCCGATGAGATCGCCAGGTTGAACCCGTTGTCCGGCTGTGACAACAATTTTGCTTTGGTGCCAATAGCCACTAAATAACCCCATTCCGTGGTCAATTAACACAGCATTGCCGCGCACGTGCAGCGTCTCGGCTAAAGCAACGACGCCTCCGGCCGGAGCGTAAATGGGCACGCCTACACCGCCGCCAAAGTCAGATCCGCCGTGGAAACTCATGGCCGTACTGTTATTGTAGGTGCGGCGCGTGCCAAAATCACTGGTTACACGGGGAGGGTTTTCGTCGACCGGATAACCAAAGGTCCCTTCCCATAGAGGGCGCGGTGTGACCTGTAACCACTGAGTTTCTAACTTCTCGCGCTCTTGTTGAATCACTTCAGGGGCCAAGAGACCTGCCCGTGTATCGTCGACTACAATTGCCTCAGAGCTATAGGGTCCTTCCACAATGTTAAGGTTTTCAGGGTGGCGCAATGTCTGGCCGTCAGGCAGGGTTGCCGTCAGGTGGATCTGGTAGATATTCGGTTCGATGAGCGCATGAATAGCAACAATTGCCCAGTAGTCATTGCCGCTGTCGTGATAGAAAGAGAACGGTTGTCCTTCAAAATCCCCGGTAAGGGTGGCTTCATCGGCCAAGGAAACGCGCACGATCAGCGTCCGGCCCTGAATGATTGTAGGTTCAGACAGGCTGACATCGGAAAAAGGCCAGGTGAGTGGCGGGGAAGGTGGTGGCTGAATCACCGGAACGGTAAGCAGTTGCCCAACTTGCAGCAGATCGGGATCGGGCAGGTCGTTGAGGGCAATGACATCATCGGGCGCGGTGAAATAAATGCTCGCAATCGTGAAGATGGTTTCACCCGGTTGAACCGTGTGGGTTTGCTCGCCAATCACCGTAGAAAGTTCCTGATTGGACAGAGTCGCCACCCCCGGCAAGATCAATCTCTGGCCGGGTACCACTAAGCCGGGGTTCTGAAGGTGGTTCGCCAACGCGATATCAGCCAAATTGAGGTTGTACTTCAAGGCGATAAAAATAAGCGTGTCGCCCGGCTGAACGCTGTAGACGAACGGATCGACTTGCTCTTGAAGCGGCGAGTCGGCATTGACAGGCATTAAGCCAAAAAAGTAGATTGTAAAAAGAAATAATAACGTAAAAGACAGGTGCCGAGTCATATAAACTTCCCAACAAAGATACCTTATTTTAGCCTTATAAGAGAATTTAGCCAATAAAAAACCGCCGTAAAGGCGGTTTTAGAATTTGCCCAACTCCAGACTATTTCAAACAGACGGAACGAAGGGTTTTATTCCTTTATAAATTTGGCGTCGCCCGATGGTTCTAAGAATCATATCCGCCGATTTCTTGGGGATTTGCTGGTGCAGTTCAGCCGGTGAAATAGGCGTATTATTATTTAGAATAAACACTCTAAAGATGGCCGTGGTCAGCGGAATACGATTATCTAAGAAATTAGGATCATCCTTACAATAGGTGCGGATTACGTGCCAAAGCATATCGATTTCATACACTTCACCGGTTTCAGGGCTGATCCAATCAAAAGTTTTGTCTTGAGCGTCTTCAGCCCATCGTTGACAATCGGGGCAAGCATTAGCGTGGCTCAGTAAAAATGCTCTTAGATTTTGACCTTTTTGCTGCCACCATGAAAAATCGATATAAAATTTTGTGTCGATTGTAGGTCTAACAAATTTTGCCATAATAAATTCTGATTAGTGAGATAATTTCAATAATAAATAACTATATACGTTGTACACTTACTTAATCTCGCAAGGACGGATCATATGTCCAGTAGCCGTGGTTCATGGGAATAAAGCATGGATACGAAATAAGTTCTTCAAAAACAAAGCCGGGTGAAACACGTCGGTAAACATTAACCGCGCTGTATAAGGTTTTGGCATGGACCGTGCTTTGGGGATTAAGCTTAGATAGCTCCGGGAAAACTTCACATAGGAGATCATAAACCGAGCGGTCGCGATCTTCGGCGGCGAGCCACAGTTTGTCGGTACTTTCCGGGCTATTATCGGCGATAATCATGAGTTCATCATACTTGCAACCAATGGCGGCGGGAGTCATCTGAAATGTGAGGCGGTTGCCGGTTACAGACGCCATCCGTACCCAATCACGCTGGCCACGGGTCGACTGGTATTCAACAATAACCTGCATCGGCTCTTTGCCTTGTCTAATATTGATGTAAGAGCCAACTGGTAGTTTGTTTTTCTTATACCATTCGCCCAAACCAAATACATATTTATGGTCAAATACCGTCCAACCCGGAAACTTCTCGCCGGTACGGCCATCGACAAATTCAAAGAGAACCGGGTTGTGATAGCTGATGGGGAAAAAAGGTAGCGTTTTGGGCGTCAAAGGAATAGTGCCTACCCGCCAGTGCGGATAGTTGATGACGACCGTCGCTTTGCGGGCGTTTTCTTCGGGCAGTTCGGCTTCTTCAGCCGGTGTGGCCTCATCATCAATTTCGCTAAGTAACGCGAACAGTTCCGGGTCAAACGCGGTTTCATCATAGCCTTGACTACGCAGCAGCAAGCGTCGTGGCGGATAGTACGCCTCCGGCGGGGCCATCCGTTCCAGATACCAGGTAACTTGACCCGTGGGGCCAACATCTTCAAAACGCTCGTCGCTATCAAGCCGATGGTTGAGTGAAAAGCGCGTAATATCGGTGATTTTACCGGGACTTTCGGCTAAACCCATTTGCTCAATGAGCGTATCTGTAGTCAGCGGACCTTTGTTAATGTCGATAGCCGCATCAGCGATATTAAACATCCCTTCGTGGAATTCAGGAAGTAGATCGGTTAGAAAATACCGATCTTGAAAACTGACAAAGTCTTTGTTCGCTTCCAGCGTCCCTCGAATGCGCTTGCTAATCGCTTCTTCATATTCCGAAAAAATTTCGTCGGGAGGGATTAATCCTTGCAAACTAGCCAGACCTTGCTCTTGATCGGTGTTAAGCCGGTGATCATGCTGAAAATCAGCGGCGAATTCTTTGGTAGAACCATTACCAAAATTGACCGTGACAACCGTAAACGCCCCATAATCAGGATGATTTCCGGATCGCGTGGCCTGCACCGTGCCCGTTGCAAAACCTAAAGCCGAAAAAACAAGTTTTTCGTCAACTTTGTAGCTTTGGCTCGGTTGGTACAGTTTACCGTCCTGAAACTCGCTTCTAACCTGTATTTCTTCATCATTACATTGCCGCCGCACTAAAGCAAGGGCAATGTCTTTGAGTTCAACAGGTTGATTCTGGTCTAAAATTTGTTGATAAATGCTTTCTATGTCTTTACTACTGACTTTGAACTGTTGCAACCAGTATTCACTGGTTTGAGTTTTGCGCTGAATCAAAATGAAGACTACCTCTAATAATTGCTTATCTTTTGGGGATATCCAAGTTTAAAATTATACTCTTAATGAAAACAGTTGACAAATTTTCTGGTGGGGGCAGATTATGAAAATGCACGCAGAGAGCCTGATTTGGCCCCTTTATTTAGGGGTAATGGACATTTTAGCAGGTAGATTTTAGTTAAATGGTAGCACTAGACAATACTATTTTTTTGCAATACATAAAAAAAGTGCGCTCACCTGGGAGGAAGTGAACGCACTTTTGGTTCCTATTGCGCCTGTAAAAAGATAAATCTTGGGGAAGATTTTTTTCCAGCGTCAGTCAGGCCGATAAATTTTAGAGGCTTAATTATGGCTGTGGGTGCAGCCACTTGGGAGGACAAAGACGCAATAGGTTGTTAACTGTGCCTACTATAACATAGTTCAATAGGGGTGTCAGTAAAGATACCGTAAATTTTCCAATGGTTTCTTTACGTGTTCCAACGATTTTCGCTTGCAGACTTAATACAAACATGATAGACTCCCCAAGTTCTATTGGTAACTATCTTTCTCCTTAAAGACAATGTTTCGACCACGCCGGCCCCAAGTCGCAGAACTGGATGAAGAGTCACGAGTAGGTGTTACCCGTGAGCGTCTGGCTGATTACAGGCGTCTGCTCTCTTATGTAAAACCGTATCGCGGGCGCGTTATCTTAGCGCTTACGGCGCTCAGTTTCGCTACTCTGTTGGGGCTGACAATGCCGTTGGTGGTTCGCAGCGTGGTTGATGTGGTGTTTGTTGAGCAGAGTTTAGCGCTACTCAATGCCTACACATTGCTTTTGACGCTTATTTTCTTCACGCAGGCTATCCTTAGTTTTATTAATCGCTATAACATGGGCTATACCGGGGAGAGAGTAGTCGCCGATATCCGGCAGCGCATTTACAACCATCTGGTTTCCTTGTCGCTCCGCTTCTTTGCTGACCGTCGTACCGGCGAGATCGTCTCACGCGTAACCAATGATGTTACTACGCTCCAGGCCGCCGTAACCGATAATCTCGTGACGCTGTTGCAGCAAAGTTTGACGCTGATCGGCGGCGTCATTTTCCTCTTTTGGCTCGACTGGCGTTTAACCAGTATCATCTTAATGGGCATCCCCGTTGTTACTCTGACGATGGTCTATCTGGGTCGTAAAATTCGGAATGTGGCCAAAGAGGTGCAAGATCGATTGGCCGAAGCTTCGGCCACGGTTGAAGAGAGTGTCGGGGGTATCCGCATTGTTAAATCCTTTGCGCGTGAAGCGTACGAAATTTCCCGCTTTAATAGCAAAATCGAGCAAACGTTTGAAGCTGCGGTGCGCCGCGTTAAGATATCGGCTGTACTGGCACCGATCATCGGCTTTATGGCTTTTATGTCGATTACGATTACGATCTGGTTTGGCGGCTATGAGGTTATCCAGGGATACCTGTCGCCCGGAGGATTGGTCGCTTTTCTTATCTACACTATGATGGTAGCCGGCCCCATCGCCGCATTTTCAACGCTCTATAGCCAATTTCAAATCGCATTGGGTGCTACCGAGCGGCTATTTGAACTGCTTGACACGCCTCCTGAAATTGACGACCGGCCGAATGCGGCTCCACTGCCCGATATTATCGGTCGCGTCACATTTCACGATGTAAGCTTTGAATATGGTGAGTCTATTCCGGTACTGCACAACGTTTCACTCGATGTCGCGCCGGGGCAGGTTATTGCTTTGGTAGGACCAAGTGGGGCAGGGAAGACTACGCTGGTGAATTTAGTCCCCCGTTTTTATGACGTCAGCAGGGGCTGCATTACGATTGACGGACACGACATTCGGGGCGTAACGAACCTCAGCCTGCGCCAGCAGATAGGCATTGTTCCTCAAGAAACCATTCTCTTTTCCGATACCATTCGCGAAAATATTCGCTACGGTAAGCTGGATGCTACTCAGACCGAAATCGAGGCGGCCGCGCGTGCCGCCAACGCGCACGAGTTTATCGCAGAGATGCCTCATGGGTATGAGACGATGGTGGGCGAACGGGGTATCAAGTTGAGCGGCGGCCAGCGGCAGCGAGTCGCCATTGCCCGCGCCATTCTCAAGGATCCGCGCATTCTCATTTTAGACGAAGCCACCTCTTCGCTTGATAGCGAGTCGGAGCAATTAGTTCAAGAGGCGCTGGAGCATTTGATGCAATCGCGCACCACATTTGTCATCGCGCACCGCTTGAGTACCATTAAAAATGCCGATTGGATTGTTGTTTTGGATCGGGGTCAAATTGTAGAGCAAGGATCGCACGAGGCGTTGCTCAAAGACGAAGGACTTTACCACAAACTCCATTCGATGCAGTTCAAACTTGAGTTGGAAGATGTCTAGCTGCTGACGACGCATGGTGTGGATTTTTCCCTAAACCAGGCAAAATTCTATGAATAAATCTTGGCGTATGGCCCGTATCGCCGGTGTCGATATCGATGTCCACTGGAGCTTTAGCTTTATTATTGTGTGGATACTGCTTCGAGGGTTTTTCGACATGCGCTCTCTTTATGAGACGCTGCTGTTTTCCGGTGGTATCCTTCTCGTTTTTGGCTGTGTTGTTTTGCACGAGTTAGGGCATGCGTTAATGGCCCTTAACCTCAACCTGCAGGTTAAAAACATCATCTTGCTGCCTATCGGCGGGCTAACCCAAATTCAAAGTACACCGGACAGACCACTGTCTGAATTTTTGATCGCCCTAACCGGCCCGTTGGTGAATCTGGCTTTTGCCCTTGTTCTTATGCCGACGGCTTTACTTTTGGGGGGCCAAAATCTCGTCTACGAGTTGCTCAGCAACCCTCTGCTGGCTGTTAATTCGCATATTCATGCCTTCTTTCAAGAAAACACGGTGGTGGGGCTGTTAATCCTTTTGGTAGCCGTAAATCTAATTTTGTTTCTCTTTAACCTTATCCCGGCCTGGCCGCTCGACGGCGGGCGGATATTGCGGGCTACATTGACCCCCTTTTGCTCATATCGGCAGGCGACCAAAATTGTGCTGCTGGTAGGCTGCTTTATTGCCTTTGCATTTTTAATGATGGGGTTACTCTTTCACAATGTTGGTTTGCTGCTGATAGCGATCTTTATTTTTCTGTCGATGCGGCCAGCCTCCGTGCCATCATAGTAACGGTTACTGCTTCTGCGCCGCCAATAGTGCTTTGGCCTTATCCCACAATTTATCCATCTCCGGCAAAGTCATATCTTGCAATCGTTGACCTTCGGCGGCGGCTAAAGACTCCATCTGTTTGAAGCGCCGCGTAAATCGAGCGTTTGTAGCGCGGAGGGCGCTTTCGGGGTCGATATTTTGCCAACGCGCCAGATTCACGATGCAGAATAGCAAATCGCCGACCTCCGATTCTAAATGACTTGGCTCGGTGGCTTCGGCCACTTCACGGGCCTC
Source organism: Anaerolineae bacterium (assembly GCA_020433805.1). Lineage (GTDB taxonomy): Bacteria > Chloroflexota > Anaerolineae > 4572-78 > J111 > JAGRBY01. The sequence continues at coordinate 4,610 of JAGRBZ010000109.1, read as the reverse complement.
CTCATTAATTTTATCGAGCACCCCTTCGACATCGGGCCACTCAAAGCCCACGCGAACAGCTTTTTTCGAAATTGCCAGTGCTTCGGCTAAGGCAGGCAGCGCCTTGGGTACCCCATCAAGGGCCGAGGCATTATCATCAACCTGCCCTTTGGCTGCTTTTTCGGCCTTTTTGATGGTTTCCCAGTTGGCTTTGACGTCATCGACATGATTAACCGATACATTGCCAAAGACGTGCGGATGGCGGCGCAGCATTTTACGGTTGATGTGATCGATAAGCGTGCCCATTTTGAATTCGTGGGTGTCGGTGGCGATTTGGGTGTGCAGCACAATTTGCAGCAATAAATCACCCAATTCTTCGGCCAGCGCTTCGGGGTCGTTGGCATCTATCGTTTCCAGGACTTCGTAGGTTTCTTCTAACAAGTGGGGGCGTAAGGTTTGGTGGGTCTGTTTTTGATCCCAGGGACAGCCGTCAGGGGCGCGGAGGTGGGCGATAGTCTGTTGGAAAGTGCTAAAGCCGCTGTGAGCAGTATCGGCCGGTAGATAAAGGAAGGCCGGCGGCGAGAGTTGTACGTGGCTGTCGAACTCATATAACGGACCGGCCCACATCGACTCAGTAAGTGTGCCGGGGTTATGGATCAACGTGACGTGTAACTTTTCAGGGTAGGCATTAAGTAGCGTTTGCTTTACCTGGGTTGCGGTTGGTCGGTCGGCAATATTTTTGACAATAGCGGCTCTATCCGGCTCTAAAGGGGGGTGATACAGTGAGGCTATTTTGTAAGCTTCAGCCAGTTGAAGATTATGGGTCTCCGTAAGGTTGAGGCTGGTCATTAAAGCCTCAAAGTAGCTTAAACCGGCTACAATCGTTACCGGTAAACCGGCGGTATCGGCTTCGGCACACAGATGCGGAGTGACCGGATCGTCCAGGCGAGGATGGCCGGGTACCGCCACAATAAGGCTGGCTTTCCGTTGGGCCAGCCGTACGATTTTTGCACTAATGTAGCGAAAGCGCGCATCCGGCGATTGGGCCTGATCCTTGGGGGGGGTAATGGTGCGTAGTTGGCCCGGAATATCAGGCAGGCTGGGATGAGGTGTGTATACATATACTTCATCAGCTTGACGCAGTTGCTCGGCGGCGAGCTGACTCCACAGTTGGCTGTCGCCAGGCCCAAGACCGATGATGGTGATTCCTGGATTCATAGTTGTCTCCGTATGGTGATAGCTCATTATACTGGCTTGACTACTACTTCCGAAAAATTGAATGCCGTAGTAAGAGGCTATTTTACTGCGTTGACACCGCGTTGCCCAACTTTTATAATTGAATCGCGATTGTCGAAATAGGGGATAGGTCGGAATGCCAAAAAAACTTCTTTTTCTTATCGGATACTTAATGGTTATAACATCAGCCTGCAATTATAGCTTTAGCACGGCCAACATTACCGATACTACCCTGGCTTATGACGCCGCCGGTGAGAATCCAACCACTATTTTCTCGCCGGATGACACCTTTTATTTTGTGGTGGGGCTGACCAATGCCCCTGATGATACGACCCTAAAGGCAACTTGGGCAACAGTTAATGAGGCCGGTAGCGCAATACTGATCGATGAAGTGGAAATAACCTCCGGTAGCGGCACGCTCACGTTTGATCTCAGCAGCGATCAACCCTGGCCGTCAGGTCGCTACAGGATTGATCTCTTTGTTAACGATGAAATGGCACGTACCTTGGAGTTTGGGGTAGAGGAATAGTCTATGTTGAGTTTTATATCGCTGCCGATCAATCTTGGCTTATTATAGTTGGAGCCAATGCAGAGGTAAAATGGGGGCCGTTATACCCCTAATGGCCGTTATTGGCGCAAATTGTGGGAAGGTTCACTAACTTATTTGCCAGGTACCCATATGGATGATATAATCGGCCTTCGTTCCAGTTTGCACAATTTGCGCACTTGAGAGAAAAATTTAAATAAAAAATTGGAACGTTTCTCTCAATATGAGGCGCGTAGTTTAGGAGAGAAAATGAGCGATCAACAATTAGCCACAGAAGAACAAACTGCCCAGGTAGAATCGGGGGTAGACACCTCGGATGCCCCCACCGTCGAAACAACCCCCGCAGCTGACAACAGCTCATCATCTGAAGATACACCGGACGTATCCACAGAAGACATCAAAACAGAGGAAGAAGAAGTAGGCTCTATCCTTGATCTTCAAATCGGCCAAAAAATGGACGGTAAAGTGAAAAACATTACCGATTTTGGCGCATTTGTTGATATTGGCTTACCTCAAGATGGATTAGTTCACATTTCTGAACTGTCCCGTAAAAAGGTAGAAAAAGTCACTGATGTTGTTTCCGTTGGGCAAGATATTGAAGTTTGGGTCAAAAAAGTTGACCAAAAACGGGGCCGCATCAGCTTAACCATGGTTAAGCCTATCTCGCTGCGTATTCGCGATATTGAAGAAGGTGCGGAATTAGAGGGGGTCGTCACCCGGTTAGAATCTTACGGTGCCTTCGTTGACATCGACAGTGAACGGGATGGTTTGGTTCACATTTCGCAAATCACGCACGAGTATATTGATACGCCGGGCGATGCCCTGTCAGTGGGTGATAGCGTCAATGTCAAAGTTTTGAAAGTCAACAAGAAAAAGCGCCAAATCGATCTGTCGATTAAAGCACTTGTTGAGCCGCCGGCTAAAGAACAACCCAAACAAGAGAAGTTCGTGCCGGAACCGGTTGCTGAGTCGGTTGCTGAAGAGGCGAATGATGATCCTGTTCCAACGGCTATGGCTATGGCCTATGCTGCCATGCAGAGTAAACTGCAGGATGATAAATCCGACTACGACGGTAATTCCAAAGAGGACAATCGTCGCAACCAGATGGATGACATCGTCGCGCGAACATTGGCTACGAACAATAAATAATAAAAAAAGCCGATCCCCGGATCGGCTTTTTTGTTACATAATCATTGGCTCTGTTACAGTACAGCGATAGATTTCGCCAGCATAGTACGGAATTTAGGTCGATTGAACCGTTCCCAAGCTGCCGGAAATGAAATGAGCAGTTCATGCTGTTCATCGTGTTTTGCTTGTAGGTAAACCTTAATTTGTTCTAAGTCTTGCTTAGTTTTCGGCTGCTTTTTTTCAAGTTTGTTGATGATTTCTTGAACAATAGAGCTGGCTATTGCTGCATCATTGAGATCACCCAGGTGATCTTGAATGGTTTTGACGTCTTCAATGATCTGTTTTGCCTCAGCGCCAAGTATCTCCTCCAAATACTCCACTGTATAGCGTAGCCGCTTGCTGGCGATCCGAAGCTGGTGTAATGTGTTAATGGGCGCACCGTCTAAGACGGTTTCATAGGCGCGGACTTTGGCATATGTACCGTAGATAAGTGTTGGAGCTACGTGGCGTAGTTGGTTCGGTTCGGGGTTGTCGCCTAAAATAACAGGTTTGGCTCCAAAGCCTTCGGATTTGACAAATTTACGGACTGCTTTTTTGAACTTTCTATACGCGCTGCTGTCAAGGTGCTTCATCATTTTTCGCCGCGCCTTATTACGCCGCGTCTGTAATATATCGATGAGCGGTTGTAGATTTTGTTTGCCTTCTTCTGATAACGCTTCGTGATAGTGCTGTAGTTTTTCTAGAAAAACGTCTAAATCACGCACTGGCCCTAATGCTCGCCCTGTCTGTTTGAGACCCTCTAGAAGCGGTTTTATTACCTTTGGTTTATACGCATCGCCAAAAACATTGAATGTGGCTCGCATACGCCGTGTAGCAACACGCATATCGTGCAGCGCCTCAATATCCTCACCCAATCGCGTGCCCGGTTCGTGCTCAACCATACTTTCAAAATAGAAAGCGAGAACTTTTCGACCGGCCTCAGCCATTGTATCGGTAGGTTCTAATCCGATTTTTTTCTCATCCGTAGCCGGTTTCGATGGTTTATCCTTGCTGCTCGACAGCTTTACCGCTTTTTCCTTTTTGTCTTCTTTCGTCTTCTGGTCGTGCTCGACGTTTGTTGCCTTGTCATCTGTTTTCAACAGAGCTTGGGCTGAATTTCGTGATTTTTGCTTGCTTTTCACAGGCTTAGGTTTTGTTGTCGATTTAGACTCCGCTACTACGGTAGCTTGCTCGACATGCTCCGGCACTTGCGCTACGTCTAGAGTCTCAACAGAGACATTCGCAGAGCTTTCAGCGATAGTCTGGTCCGGGAAAATGCCCAGGCGCTTTTTCAAAAACTCCCGCTGCCAGCGCTTAACCACTTTTACCGTCAAATCTACCTCGGCTGCAATGTTTTCCGGTTTTTGATCGGCTTCGGTCATCAAAATAATCATGGCCCGGCGCGATATATTTTTGTTGCCCATATCAGCAATAATTTTGAGCGTCTCTTTTTCATCTGTACTCAATTCAAACATTTTTCCTCCGTCAAACATACAGCGCTATATGCATGTCAATAGTTCGAGTTGCCTCATCCCTACAGCATGAGATGAGACCTTGACCAAAATTTTGAAGATGATTTAGTGCTACTACGAGATTTTGACATAAAACCAGGCCAGAAACCAGGGTTTTCGGTTAATTTAATCAATTTTGGTAGAAAAAAGCTCACTAAAACGCATATATC
>JAGRBZ010001097.1 GCA_020433805.1 Anaerolineae bacterium | reverse complement strand
TGGACAAACCATCGTCACCGCGGGTAAAGATGGCGCGGTGCTGGTCTGGGATGCGGCCACCCGGTCGGTCATCCGTCGGCTGAATGGACACACCAGCTTCGTTTTTGGTGCCGCCTTCAGCCCCGACGGACAGACCATCGTCACCGCCAGTCACGACCGCACCGCCCGTATCTGGCCCAGCGTCGCGCAGTTACTAGAGGAAGCCGACGCCCTCATTCAGCGCGACCCGCCGGAATTTACCCCGGAGGAGCGAACGCGCTTTGGGTTGGAAGGAGATTGAGGATTATGCCCTCTATCCCGCTAACGGTGGGATCAAAGGTTCCTTTGATCCCACCGTGGGTGACAAAGCAAGCTTTGTCGCTCCAATTTAGCGACCCCTTTGCCGAAGATGGACCGAAATCCTTCCTTTTTTACAACCCTTTGTCACGGGTAGTCCTAATTCTTTCCCACACGACGACCCGCTGCTCAGAATGGACACGACTCCTTCTTTTTTTACAACCCTTTGTCATAAACAGTCCTAATTCTTTCCCACACATCCACCCGCCGCTCAGAATGGACGCAATTCTTTGTTTTTTTACAACCCTTTGTCATAAACAGTCCTAATTCTT
>JAGRBZ010001096.1 GCA_020433805.1 Anaerolineae bacterium | reverse complement strand
GAGTTCGTCGGCCAGGTTGTTGAGGGCCTGGACGAGGTCACGGTCGCGGTAGTGGATGCCGGCGTCCTGGAGGAGGCGGCGGGCTTCGAACCAGCGGCTGCCGCCGCGGTAGCTGGCGGTGGTGCGCAGGTCGGCGGCGGTGTAGGTGGCGGTGAGGGGGCGTAGGGTGCTTTGGATGGGGTGGACGGGGGAATAGGTGTCGGGTTGCGAGGGGCGAGGGGCGAGGGGCGGGATGTCGCCGTCGGCGTCCATTTGGGCGAGGGATTTGTAGGGGGAGGGATTGGAGATTGGAGATTGGGAGATTGGAGATTGGGGCGTTGCGGTACGGCGCTGGGCGTGCAGGCGCTTGATGATGATCTTCAGGTCGGATTCGTGCCAGGTGGCGGCGGTGATGGTGGCGCGCAGGTGGGCGGTGAGTTGCTGCCAGTAGGTGCCGTTGGTGTGGCTGGGGTTTTCGGGCCAGTCGCCGGGGTAGTGTTCGGCGGCCCAGGCGACGACGATGCGCTGGAGTTCGTTTTCGTAGATGTGGCGGCGGGCTGGTTTGTGGTCGGCGATGATGGCTTTGACGTCGGCGACGCGTACGGGCTGCTGCTGGTTGGCGGCGATGA
>JAGRBZ010001095.1 GCA_020433805.1 Anaerolineae bacterium | reverse complement strand
ATCCTAAAATTAGCAAAAAGTAATGACCGTAGCTAACTCTCCCCAATTTGAATATTATCTACCATAACCAACCTCAAGGAGCCGTTTTATGAACATCCAACCCTTTACTCTGGAACGATACTTTGCCCAATATGAATTCAACGCACCCTACCTGCTGTGTACCTCCGACTGCGAGTCGCTAACGGTAGGCGAACTGTTGGCCCTGGAGCCGGGAGCGGCGGAGGGCTTACAGCAGTGTTGGCTGGGCTACACCGAGAGCCAGGGCAGCCCGGAACTGCGCACCGAGATTGCCGGCCTGTACCATCAGATCGACCTCGATGACATCCTGGTTCACGCCGGAGCCGAGGAAGCCATCTTCAACTTCATGAACGCCGTACTTGATCCTGGAGACCACGTGATTGTCCATTCACCCTGCTACCAATCGCTCTATGAAGTGGCCCGCGCCGCCGGCTGTCAATTAACGCGCTGGGCCACTGCCGAGGCTGAGGACTGGACGCTCGATTTGGCTTGGTTGGAGCAGCACATCCAACCTAATACTAAGGTCATCGTGGTTAACTGCCCCCACAACCCAACCGGCTATCTCATGAGCCACGACACCCAGCAGCAACT
>JAGRBZ010001094.1 GCA_020433805.1 Anaerolineae bacterium | reverse complement strand
CCCAAAGCCGTCGTGGGGGCTAGCAAGTTGGGGGGATTAGCCATCAGCCTTGCCAAGACGTAGTTTATGCCCAGAGCCGAAAAGCCCCCTATCATTTGGGCTGCGAAAATAAAGAAAAAAGCCAGCAGTATAGCCACTACGATATGGGGAAGTCGTTTCCCTTGACGGGCCAGGGTAAAAAGCCGGTTATCCGGGTTCAGCAGGTTATTCATAAACACGATAGTGCCTCTGTTAAAGTTATCACTCTGCGGAGCGCGGTTTGCTCCTGTCGTTCGCATCTGAGGATGCTCACTCCGCTTTATGCAAAAGGTATCCCTCTTAGACGGGAACCGAAACCATCACCGTCAGGGCCTGTCGATCCACTTTGCCGCTGGGCAAGGTGGGGAAGGCCTCCACCACCAGAACCTCATCGGGAACCGCATATCGCGGCAGGAGATCGAAACTGTTAGCTCGCAGATCCGGGCCGGATGCTGTCGCTCCCTGCTTCAATAAGCAGAAGGCAACGATCTGTTGGCCGCGTTTGTTCTCGGTCTGGGTTGCCAAAACCACCACCTGGGCCACGGCCTCGATCTTCTCCAGGGCTTTCTCGATGTCGGCCAGCAAAACCAGG
>JAGRBZ010001093.1 GCA_020433805.1 Anaerolineae bacterium | reverse complement strand
ACCGTCTGTGCGGGCCAATCGGCTACGCGCCTTACGCGCTGCCGGGCAGCGAGCAGTTGGGCGATAACATCGCGGCGACCTTCGCCGAAGGCTTCAACATCGTCATCCTGGAAAATCACGGCATGGCCGCCGGGGGCGCGAACCTGCTCGAAGCTTTCCATCGCCTGGAAACGCTCGATTTCTGCGCACGCACGCTGATTCGGGCGCGGGCGCTCGGCGAGATCAACATACTTTCGGAAGCCGCACTCAACCTGTTCGATCACCGGCGCAGCGATCTGCCGGAATTCGTGCCGCAGTCGCACAGCAGCCGCGAGCGCGAACTGCGCCAGCAAATCGTCGATCTCACCGCCAGGGCCTATGATCGTCACCTGATGATCAGCACTGAGGGCGTCGTCTCCGCACGGTTGGACGACCACAGTCTGCTGATCACGCCGACGGGCATGGATCGGCGCACGATCTCGATTGAAGATGTCGTGCTCGTGCGCGACGGCGTGCGCGAGGCGGGCAAGCTGCCGAGCCGCTCCCTGCGCCTGCACGAGGCCATTTATGCGGCCCACCCGGACATCCAGTGTGTGATGATGGCCCAGTGCCCGAACGCCACAGCTTACAC
>JAGRBZ010001092.1 GCA_020433805.1 Anaerolineae bacterium | reverse complement strand
GGCGCTCAATGTCGTCCAGGATGGCGGCGTAGAGGTCGGCGGCGGCGGCGATGGCAAAGCGCCCCGACGGGTCGAGGCAGGCGATGCCCGGCCGCGCTTCCCGGTAGAGGCGACGGTTGCGCTCAAGCTGAAAACGCATGAATGCCCGCCAGTTGTCGGTGACCCGTCCGGCGGCGATGAAGTCGTCGGAGAGGCCGTAGGCGGCCAGTTCGTCCTGGGGCAGATAGACGCGGCCACGGGCGAAATCCTCGGCCACATCGCGCAGGATGTTGGTCAGTTGCAGCGCCACGCCGAGCTTGATGGCGTAGGGCAACGCCTCCGCGCCGCTGTAGCCGATGATGTGCATGGACATCAAGCCCACGGTGGATGCCACACCGTAGCTGTACGCAGCCAGTTCCTCGAAGGTGGCGTAGCGGGTTTTGGAGAGATCCGCGGCCACGCCGTCCAACAATTGTTCAGCATAGCGCAACGGCACTCGATAGTTGAGCCGGGTGTCGGCCCAGGCCACGGCGACGAGATCGTCCGCGGGCGGAGTGCTCGTGGCCACGCGCCGACGCCAGTCCGCCAAACGCGCCGCCGGGTCGCCCCCCGGCGTGTCCACAATGTCGTC
>JAGRBZ010001091.1 GCA_020433805.1 Anaerolineae bacterium | reverse complement strand
TGTTCCAGCGAGGCATCGAGACGGCCATTGTCTACCTGGACGAACTGGCGCAGTTGCCGCGGCAAAGCTGACTTCCCGGAAGTGGTCAGACGCTGTCGAGAACGTGACGATTCGTCTGACCACTTCCGGGAAGTCATCCACCTCTGTTGACATTGCTGCTATTTGGGAGAAACGTTGATGAGCAAAGACACCGAACACGACACCACAGAGACGCCTAAGCGGGGCTTTACCCAGCGGCTGCTGGACGGCATCGAGACGGTGGGCAACAAGGTGCCCCATCCGGTGCTCATGTTCCTCTACCTGATCATCGGCGTGATCATCCTCTCCCACATTCTCTGGTGGGCGGGCGTGAGCGTCACCGAACAGATCGCGGTGCCAGTGGACGTCCCGGCAGAACGCGTCTACTACGAGGACACGACCCAACCGGGCATCACCGTGCCGCCCGACGGCTACACCACCGACTACGAGATCCAGGAGCGCACCATTGCCATCCAGAGCCTGCTGACGGTGGAGGGCATTCGCTTCCTCTTTTCGTCCTTTGTGGGCAACTTCCAGGGCTTCGGCGTGGTGGCCGTCACCTTCATCGCCATGATGGGCGCGGGCGTGGCCG
>JAGRBZ010001090.1 GCA_020433805.1 Anaerolineae bacterium | reverse complement strand
CCAGGATACCCGGCTTGAACGCGTGCCCCGTGCTGAGGATTTCTTCCTACGTATAGAAGCGAGCCGCATCCGTCTGGCTTACCAGTTCGATCCCCAGTTAGCCGTTAGCATCTCCCAAGTGGACCCACTGCCCCATCAGATTGAGGCTGTCTACCATTACGTGCTGTCGTCACCGCGCATTCGTTTCCTCATCGCCGATGACCCTGGCGCGGGCAAGACGATCATGGCCGGTCTCATCGTCAAGGAATTACAATACCGCCGCCTGGCGCAGCGCATCCTCATCATCGCTCCCGGCCATCTCAAGTACCAATGGCAGCGAGAGATGAAAGAACGTTTCCAAACCCCGTTCACCATTATTGACCGCGCCCGTATGAATGCCACCTGGGGCGAAAATGCCTGGGAAGACAAAGACCACTGCCTCACTTCCATTGATTTTGTGAAGCAAGATACCGTCCTTAGTAGCCTGCAAAACGTTCGTTGGGATCTCGTGATTGTAGACGAGGCACACAAAATGAGCGCCTACGCTTATCAGGGCAAAGACCAGGTGAAGGTAGACAAAACCCGGCGTTATCGCGTTGGGGAATTACTCTCTCGCCAGACGAATCATATG
>JAGRBZ010001089.1:279-611 GCA_020433805.1 Anaerolineae bacterium | reverse complement strand
AAACCAACAAAAAACACTCCAACGGCTTATTTGTTGGAGTGTTTTACAGTCCGTAATAGACTATCACTGTCTTTTTCATCATTCGGTTTTCTTATACGATTGTTACACGAATTTAATATTAGCTCATTTCAGCCAACTCGGCATAAGCCTGGCTCAGTTTACGGGCCGTAGTGGGTGTAATGAGAAACAATAGACCAATCAAAGCCAGTGCTCCGGTAAGCGATTCAGCCGGAGGAACAAGCCAGGCACTAATGATAAACAAACCACCGATGGTTTCAAGGGTGTAGAGAACCTTGGTCGGCAATTTAACAATAACCTCCGGGGCTTGCAAA
>JAGRBZ010001089.1:0-269 GCA_020433805.1 Anaerolineae bacterium | reverse complement strand
GATTGCCGCTATACCAAAAATAAGAACCAAGATTCTAAGGATATCATAGAACATAAGTAACTCCTGTCGATAAACAAAAAAGTGCGCTGCTAGGCCGCAACGCACTTGTATTGTGAATAATATCACTCTTTGTCTACCTTGTCAATCTCTGCCAAAATGGTATTGTAATTTTATCCTAAATTGATACAATCGACCCCAATTTCGTATGCATTTAATAGTCTTTTCATAGTAATTTCATACGCTAGTTGATTAAAATGCTTTCTGAAAAA
>JAGRBZ010001088.1 GCA_020433805.1 Anaerolineae bacterium | reverse complement strand
AATGGGTTGCGTCGGGCCAGAGTGCGCGAGGCTGAAGCCGTCGCTCTTTCAGAGCGAAGGACGCTAAAGCGCCATCCCAGGTAACGGAATTTTTAGCCCGAAGGGGCTTCACTCTCTTAGCACGGGTCAATGACCCGTGCTTGAGGGCCAAACCTTATGAATTAACGTGTGAAACAACGCGTCTTTCCGATTAAAACAAGGTCTATGTCAAGTTTAATGCGTGGAAACCTCTCGATATTAACAGAGGGACAAACCCGGCGGACAAATGCAAGCCGCCTTTATCTTCCCGAAATTGTTCGACTTCAGCCCCACCCCGTAAATCGTACAGCTGTAATAGGGCTGTATTGGACGACAAGGGCAAAGTCGTTAGGTAATAGCTGTGTTTCCACGCTTGATTGAGCGGCCATTTTTTGACCACGACCCGGACCGGACGGCCCCAATCGACCGGGGGCGCTACCTGCCCCAGCCAAGCATCGGCTCCGTAGTGATCCCAGCGTTGGACCCGTTGGGCCCAGGCTTGAGCCCGACGACCCGAAAAACCTTTGGCCACGACGTGATAATCACGCTTCAGCAACCAGCGTAGTTTATCATCGGTTCCGGCACCACCATCT
>JAGRBZ010000108.1 GCA_020433805.1 Anaerolineae bacterium | reverse complement strand
AAGGGATGATCGGCGGGGAAATAGGGCTGATAGGCGGCCTGAAATTGGGTGTGGAAGAAATTAAGCGCGGGCAACAGTTCGCGCTCAACCGTGGCATGCCCGTCCATCAAATTGTCGATGAGGCGGATATAGTAGTAACCGTTGATCGTCGAGTAGGTGAGATCGGCTTGCAAGGCCGGGTCGGGCGTTTCAGCCAGCGCCGTCTCGGCCCACCACGGCAGCAGCAGTGCCGGAAAGGCCAGCGGATGCATAAAATAGGCTTCCGGCTGCATCTTACCTGCCAGCGTCGTCAGCCAGGGCATAACCTGTTCCGCCATCACCGGCGCGGTCTGCTGCATGTCGCTTTGCAGGCGCTCGACGGCCTGGGTAATGATGTGAGAGAGTTGGGGTGGGTACATGGTTGGTTGGATAGTGGGTTAGTTGGATATAAGCACTCAGCTATCAGCTTTTAGCCGTCAGCCTTGATGCTAACGATAATCTTTAACCTATCACTATCGGCACTAGACTCAAAAAAGTGCAACTTCGCATGAAAAGCTTATAGCTGATGGCTAAGGGCTAAACGCTGATACTATTATAAACACAATCCGCACTTCCCCAAAGTAGACCTTTAGGCTAGGTACGTTTCAATATCCTGGCCAGCAGATAGTCCACTGAAACACTGAAGCACTGAAGCACTGAAAAGACTGATTTCTCTAACTTTATGACCGGCTGAGCTTACACACGTCGATTGCCCCAAATTTGGTATAGGCGAGCGTATTCAGTACCCTCATTAACATCAGTGATTCAGTGTTTCTCCTCACTCCTCAAGCATATCGACCACCTGCTGCGGACTCGTAATGAGAATACCGTATGCTTGCTGGCAGAGTTGCGCCATCTCGCGCACGACTTTGACGATTTCGAGGCGACTGCTCTTGAGCTGGTTTTGCAGATAAACATCGCCCTTTCCAGCGTCGCCCTTACTGGCCTCTTGGGCTAATAAAATGTCCAGATTGCGCATATGGGTTTTGATCCGTTTCAGCCCCGACTCAAATTGCCCCTGCCACATCTGCAAATCAAACGCATCGATAGTCGGCAGGAGTTGGTTGTTGGCTTGGGGGTCTTGTTCCGCATGGGGTGGGATGACCATAGCGATGGGTCGGCTGGAATCGATCTCGCCCCGGCGCAGCTTGAGAAAATGATCGATGGCGCTAAAGAGCCACTTGAACTCGCCGGACACGAAAGCTTGACCTTCTTCAGCCAGAGCAAGCGGCCCAATTACGCTAACGATGACCGAACCGCCGATGGCCATCGGATTGACGCCGGATTTGGACGTCAGCCTGGGCTTAAGCTCAGGCTTGAGCGTGGGCTTTTTCGTGAGCAACGGGGGCGCTTCCTTAGCGGGCGCGGACGGCTCACCCTCAACATACGGGCCGTCTTGCTCATAGCGTACCGGAATTTCGGCCGCGGCCCAGGCCAGCAGCTTGTCAAGCAGCACTCTGGACTCGGCATACTCTATTAGCCGCGAAACGATAGCGGCTTTGCCGGTGCTTTGGGCCAGTTGTGCGTGGACCGGCCTAAAGTCGGGGTTATCGTAACAGAATTGGCGCAGCTCTTCATCAGAAAAGCCGTTGGTGAGTAACTTTCGAATATTTCCTAACATGTACTTCATGGTCACATTGTTTCTCCTTATTTTTCTTCGCATGAAGGATCGGTAGATCTTGGCATCCGGAGTAGGTGAAAAAGCGGCTACGGTCTGATGGTTGATGATGCTGAGCGCAAAATAGCGCTGAATATTAGGCAAGGGTGGGTTTGGTCTTTCGATTGATCACAAAACCCTTTAAACGGTTTGATATTAAGTTATCAATAAAAGGATGGCGGGCTGAGGTACCGTAGCAGAAGATGTAGCATACAACAGATTCGTGTCGGAATTGTAATCTTATTCTACCCTTACTCCATATTAAATGACAAGCTGCTGTGGTAATTTTGGTCTAATTATGCCCTATCAATTGGGCCGCTTATGATGCCGATAAAATGAAGGCGCTGAAATGTTGTCCTCTTCGCGATACAACGCGATCGGGCGTGCGTTTCAGAGGCGGGACAATCCACGGTCGTAGAAACAGTGAAGCACTGAAAATATGTAGCTTCTGATATAATGAAAGCCGAGTCGCTGCCGAAAAATCTCGCTTTTGAGGTAACACAACCCGAGGCTCCTCACAAGAATCATGCTTTTGATGTCGCTTGATCGCGATCGCATTATAAGAATCATGGTTTCGATATCGCTTGATCGCGATCGTGCGGCAACAATCCGGCTTTCCATGTCGCGAAACGCGAGTCGCCTATAAAGAATCTTGCTTTCGATACATCAAAACCGGAGACGCTTATAAAAGATTCCGCTTTTGATACATCGAAAGCGGGATTCCTGGAGAGCGACTCCGGTTTTGTTATAGCTTTGTTGGAAAGTATCCGAAAAAATCACCGAACGTTATACTCTCGTTTGAAAATTTTGGAGATGATGCGCGTTTTTTACTTGCGAGCGTCGCGCTTCTATGGACATCGCGCTAAACCGTGAAACTTTAATACGCTTGCTTGTTTTTGGGTTTGACGCTCTGTGGGCTTTGTGGTAAATTCATCCATTCGACGGGTGGCAGTTCCATGAACACCCATCAAAAGCTAATCAATTTCTAGGACCGTTTATGCTTAAATGGATATATGTGAAGGCGCTCATCTTTATTATTGCCATTACCGGGCTGATGCTCCTGCTCATCGGCTGTGCCGGAGGACCGGTGCTGACGCAGGTAAGCGTTTCGCCCGAGCAGATTACGCCCAACGCCGACGGCATCGAAGATGTGACGCGCATTGGCTATCATCTTAACAGTTCGGCCAATTTGTCTATTTATTTTATTGACGAGGCCGGCCAGCGCTACTATTTTCGCGATAATCGCCGCCGGTCGCAGGGTGATTATCGGGTTGATTTTGGCGGCGTGGTTGCAGGCAGCATGCTGCCCGACGGTGATTACACCTGGGTGGTCGAGGCCGTAACGGATGATAACCAAAGCGTCAAAGAAGAAGGAACGTTGACCATCAACGAGGCCGATACCGCGAAGCCGGAGTTGCAAGGCTTTAGCGTGTACCCGCAACTGTTTACGCCCAATCGGGATGGTATCAATGACCGGGTTGACATCAACTACTACCTCACCAAAGAAGCCGAGGTATTGGTCTATCTCATCGCCCCGGATGGTGAAACACGCTACCCCATTGCCGAGGTCGAGCGCGACATCAAACCGGGCGAACCGGGGTTTCACACCTATGATTATGAAGGCGGGGTCGATTTGGGTGCGGAGCCGCCGCCCGACGGTACGTACATCGTCTATGCCGAGGCGACCGACCTGGTCGGCAATCGCACGGTGGTGACCAGCAGCTTAACCATTCAAGAAGGCGGCGTGCCGCGAGCCGATATTGTCTCGGCCGATGTCGATTTTTACAACCCGGAGACCGGCACCAACGTGGTGCCGCTGGGCCAAACCCTGGCGTTCACCCTCACGGTTGAAAATTTCGGCAGCGTGCCTATTCGCACCAACGGGCCTGACTCCGGCGTCGACTATCGCAGCGATGAAAATTTTAATACCAAAGATGCCTTTGTATCCTCAGGTTCGTGGCGGGTCGGCATCGATTACGAAGGCAATCCCAGCTATGCCTACCCCTACCGTTGGGCTATCGGCCCCTTAGACCAATTAGAGCAGCGCGTGATTAATAATAACACCGAATATTTTCTTATGCCGGGCCAGCGAGCCATCGTTACCGGCTCTATACAACTGCTCGATGTACCGGCTGATAAAGACTCGGTTCAGTTTTGGGCCGGTCTCATTCACGAAGATGTGAGCATCGAGGCATTCAACGACCACGTTAGCCCAACCCCCATCCTCATCGGGTTCTAAAATTTACTGATGATCGATTTAGCCATTGTCATCGTCAATTGGAACGTGCGCGATTTGCTGGCCGCCTGTCTGCGCAGTGTGGAAAAGGATCTGGCAGCCGGAAAGCTCAGCGGCGAAGTTTGGGTCGTCGATAACGCCTCGGAAGATGGCTCGGTGACGATGTTGCGGCGCGACTTTCCGTGGGTGCGGCTGATCGACAGCGACAAGAATCTGGGCTTTGCCGGAGGCAACAATGCAGCCTTACGCGCCATGGGTTTCGATGCAGACCATGCACTTGAGACGAACAAGCCGGAGGCGGTGCTGCTGCTCAACCCGGATACGCTTGTTCATCCCGGCGCACTGGAGGCGCTCGTCACCTTTTTGCGTCAAACGCCCAAGGCCGGTATCGCCGGGGCGCGGCTGGTCTATGGCGACGGTACGTTTCAACACGGCGCGTTTGCCTTCCCCGGCCTATGGCAATTGGCTATCGAACTACTGCCGCTGCCGGCCCGGTTGGTCGATTCGCGCTTAAATGGGCGCTACAGCCGCGCTTTGTATGAAGGGGGGGAGCCGTTTCTGATAGGGCATCCGCTGGGGGCCGCACTGTGCGTCAAGGCGGCAGCCATCGAGCAAGCCGGGCTGCTCGACGAGGCGTATCACATGTATGTCGAGGAAGTCGATTGGAGCAAGCGCATTGTCGAGGTCGGATGGCAAGCCTACTGCGTGCCGGAGGCAATGATTACGCATTTGGGTGGGCAAAGCACAGGCCAGATTAAGATGAGCAGTTTCCTCAATTTATGGCGCAGTCGCTATCGATTCTATTGCAAGTATTATGGCTCGATGCAGGTGCAGTTGGCGCGGCACATTGTTCACATCGGGATGCAGCGTCTCGCCGCCGCCGACCGGCAAGCGGTTGTTCAAGGTCATCTCACCCACGCGGAACAAAAAGAACGGCAGGCTTGCTATACGCAAATTATAAACCTATGGCAGGAAAGGGATTTATGCCAAAAATCATCGCAACTATCCTAACGAAAAATGTCGCTCAGCACATTGGCGATTGTATTAAAAGTGTGCAGTGGGCGGATGTTGTGACGCTTGAAGATACGTTTAGTGACGACGGAACGGTTGAGATTGCTCGCGAGTTGGGCACAGAAATATTCCAAAGCGACTTTGTCAACTTCGCCGTTGCTCGCAACACGGCGCTGGAAAATGCCAAGGCGTTGGGCGGAGATTGGATTTTCTTTATCGATGCCGATGAACGGGTTACTCCGGCTTTGAAGGACGAAATTTTGCAGATTATTGCCCAGGATGAAAAGCCCGGCTGGTGGGTGCCGCGCTACAATGTCATGTGGGGCCACGTGATGAAAGGCGGCGGCTGGTATCCCGACCACCAACTCAGGCTGATGAAGATCGACAAGGCGTCTTATGACCCGGAGCGGGAGGTCCACGAGACGGTTATGTTGGACGGCGAAGCCGGATATTTGCGAGAGCATCTGGTTCACTACAACTACGACTCGCTGGCTCAATTTAAAGAGAAACAAAGTCGCTATATCGATTTTGAGGCCAAAATCCTAAAAGATAAAGGTATCCGCGCCAAACCGTGGACTTACCTGACGATGCCTATCCGTGAATTTCGACGCCGGTATGTGACGATGGGCGGCTACAAAGACGGTCAGGTCGGTTTACAAATATGTATGTTGATGAGTTGGTATATGTTTATCACGTATGTGCGGCTGAGAAGGTTGTATGGGGCTGTGGGTGAATAGAGACTAGAAGAATGGAGATTGGAGATTGGAGATTGAATTACCAATTACCCAGCGTAGATGCGGAAGACATGTAACTCACTATTCTAAAGCTTGCACCAGCGCAGCGATAACATCGCGGCAGAGATCGCGCATGTAGGTGGCGGCGGGGCAGGCTAACCGGCCATCGGCAACGTACGCGACACCGGTCGGGGTCTGTACTTCCAAACCAACTCGCCCATAAGCATTGTAAACGGTTCGAACCGTAAATATAGTGTCGTTGTGGTGATACGTATGGGCTGTGGTCGATATTCGGGCGGAGTCATCGAGCCAGTTTTGATAGATCGCAGCGAAGTCAAACTGTTCGCGAACACGAGCACCATTATCGCGATGGCTTTGTCTTAGCCGCAGCAGGTCGTAAACGGCGGCGTTCAGCACATCGCTAAAGCCGGCTACGGCAAAATCGATTTCAACCTCCTGTAGCCCTACGGTTGCGTTAGTAGCTTCCATTTGTTGGCGAAAAAGGTCGGCTAATCGAACGGTGAGGTTCGGCAAATCGGTCCACGCAACTGTCCGGGGAACGGCATCGACCACGACCTGCCGCATTCTGTTCAAACCTGCCCCGGCTCCGTCCATCGAGCCGACCTCCCAATCTTTGGGTTCAAAGCCATCGAGCGCAAAACTGTCGGGTAATCCCCAGTGTTCGCGAAATATTTGAATAGGCGTAAAGGTGTATTTTTGTCCGTCGAAGGTATGGTGCATTGTCTATCTCGACAAGGGTTTGGTATGAAAAAGGCGGGAACCGGAGTCCCCGCCTTGCTTAACTGATGAGATGAACGTTACGACAGTTCAGGATCAAGTAAGCCGTAGTTGTCATCATCACGGCGATAGAGAACGTTGATACGCCCTACATTCGCGTTGAAAAAGACAAAAAAGTTGTGTTCCAAGAGTTCCATTTGCTCAACTGCCTCTTCTTCGGTCATTGGATTCATGAGGAACCGCTTGACCCGTACAATCTCTCGCTGCGGTTCATTGGCAATACTTTCCATCACCTCCTGGTCTAACTCGGGCATTTCCAGCGATAAGTCAGGTCGACTATTTTTTCCGTGGCCGTGTCGCCGGTCAACTTTTTTACCTTTGTAACGCACAATTTGACGGTGAATTTTGTCTACCACTGCATCAATAGAGCCATAAATGGCTTGTGAACGATCTTCGGCCCGCAAGATAACGCCATCTGTGCGAACTGTAACCTGCACTATATTTCTATCGTTGGCGCTTTTTGTTTTTTCTTGAGATATTTCAACGCGGGCCTCCTGGACGGGCAAATAGCGATCTAGTTTCCCCATCTTTTTTTCCACATATTCTTTGACCCTATCAGATACCACAAAATTTTTACCTGTAAATACGAGCTGCATTTTTTCATTCCTTTCTCGTAAAGATTTATAGACGAACGAACGTCAATGCGTTTTAGCCAGGGTTAACCCCCAGACAGCACTCGCGCCATTCATCTTCAAACTCATCGCACAGAAGTCGAGTGTTGCACCGGTTGTACAAACATCGTCGATTAAAAGAATATTCTGATGGGTTACCGGTTTTCGACAAGCGAAAGCATCGGCCACATTTTGGTGACGCTCATGGGCCTTCATTTCCATTTGATAACCTGTATCACGGATGCGATACAGCATGGCGGCGTCCACCGGTCGGTCGACTAGCCGACCAAGTTCCTTTGCCAAAAGCAGACTTTGATTAAAGCCACGCTCTTTGTAACGCGATCGGTGGAGCGGTACCGGTATGAGTACGTCTGCTTTCAGTTTATAAAAACGGTATGCTTCGGCTAAGATTGCAGCCAAGGTTTCGGCAATGACTTTTCGGCCTTGATATTTCAAATTATGAATTGCAGAACGAATAGGGTTATCTTGGAAATGGGCGGCCGAGCGGATACCATCGATATAGTTTAATGGATTGTTTTTACACTGAGAACAGGATACCGATATCGAAGGTGTTCCACAGCGATAACATACGTCAGATTTTATAAGGGGGATTTTACTGTAACAGTCTGAACACAGCCAAATATTGGGGGCTTTGCAATACACACAAGCGGGAGGAAAGAGTAAATCGAGACCTGATTGAATTAACTTTTGAGGAGATGCAAAAAAGCTCATCCGTTAAACACACCTTTGTGAAGATAAACCGGTAGAAATGTCGTTAACGTCATCTATGACTCAAATTTCAGTTGATCACCTACCTTTGTGTTTGTTTGAGCGATGGTTCCAACAGGCATTTCTAATACGAAGGCTGAGTTAAAAACCAGAGGACCTAATCGATATGGAACCATATCCTCTTGCGTAAGAATCACTTCATATTTTTTGTTAAGATAGACGACATCGATGGAAAACCCCATAAAAAAGGTATGGATGCTTTTCTCACCGACAAGAATTAAACCTTCACCCTGGTTGAGAGGTTGAGAACCCAGTAGACCGCGTAGCCGCAGCAAAAAGGTATCAGCCATGCGGACTTGAGATATCAGTACCGTGTTGCGAGTTTGGTTGATAACGTGCATATAATCAAAGGAAAAAGTAGGTGATCTTGTGAGAAACTAGTTACTAAATCTCGTTTCCATAATTACTAGAGCAGCCGGTCCCAGTAGAATAATGAACAAGGCCGGAAAAATGAGAAAAACCATTGGAAACAGCATTTTAATAGGCGCTTTATTGGCTTCGGCCTCAGCTCGCTGACGGCGCTTAATACGCATCTGTTCAGATTGAACGCGCAAAATTTTGGCGATACTAACCCCTAGCTGTTCGGCCTGAACGATAGCAGCGACAAAAGTTGTTACGTCGGGAACCCCCATCGAGGCGTCCATATTTTTTAGTGCTTCGCGTCGTACAATGCCAAGACGCATCTCTTGAACAACTTTGGCAAACCCTTTGCTAATTTCGTTGTCCCATTTTTCGGCTACTTTTTGCATAGCGCCGTCGAACCCCATACCAGCTTCAACAATAATCGTCAGTAGGTCTAGGGCATCGGGTAGTGCTTTAATGATTTCAGTTTGTCGTTTGCGCGTTTTTGAACGCAGCCATAATAGGGGTAGCATAAAGCCAATAAGAGCGGCCACTGTACCGGAGAGAACCCCCATAAGAAAAGAATTTAGCATAAAAACGAGCAGAAAAATGAGTATGCCTAAAATAATGGCTACAAAAATTCTTAAGCCAAAAAATTCAGATGGCCCCCAATTATAGGGTTTGCCGGCCATTTGAAGTCTTAACTCCATTGCTTCTCTCGATTTAGAAGGAGAAAGGCGGCTAAAAAAGGTTGAAAGCCCAACCAGCAATGGTCTTACAACACGTTGACTGAAAGGCTGCGACAGCTCTATTTCTTCCAGAGTCAACGGTGCGTCAGAACGTTGGGCGTACTCTTCAAGGCGGCTTTGAATATCGCTCCCGGCTGCTCCGCCCGTAGCGCTTAACCCAAAGCGAACCAATACAACTGCACCGGCAATTAACGAAACACCAACAACGCCGATGAGTATTAATGTCATTGCATCCATGTTATTCCTCCCAAACCGCTCCTGCTATTTCGTCCCGATTAAACATCGATATCTACAATCTTTTGGATGGCATAGAACCCTGTAGCGATACCCAAAAGTGCAACACCGACCATAATCCAGCCGCACGGTTGCGCACAGAGAGCACCACCTTCAACATCGATACCACGACTCTCGCACGAGAAAATCATACGCCCAATGTATTCGCCATTCATGGCATAGAGAAGCAAGCCAAGGATAATCGGCAGGAATGAAATAACATAGCCGGATAACTGTCCTTGAGCGGTTAGTACCTGGATTTCACCTTTAATCCGAACGCGCTCTCGAATTACAAAGCCTATGATCTCCAAAATTTCAGACAGATTACCACCAACTTCTTGTTGAACATTGATAGCCGTGATCATCATATCCAAGTCACTGCTGGGTACGCGACGAAGTAAGTTGTTAAAGGCCCGCTCGTTATCGACACCTAACCCAATTTCCTGCACCACACGCCGAAACTCAGTAGACATAGGGTCGGGCATTTCCCGACCAACAGCCTCCATTGCCTGGAGAAGTGAGTAACCGGCCCGCAATCCGTTTGCCATTAAGGTAATACCATCGCCAAGCTGGTCGTTAAAGGCATTCAGCCGACGCTTCTGGCGCGACTTCACATAAATTTTTGGTAAGAAGAAGCCCCCTATAAATCCGATCAAGGGAAAAATGAATCCCCCATAAATTAACCATGCAAGGCCGGCTGCAGCAATCATACACATTAAACTTACAGCCCAGAACTCTGCGATTGTAATTTTCAAATCAGCCCGAGCCAGGTCCGTTGCCAAGCCCTTTCCAATACCACGATCTTCTAAAACCTGGTCTAAACTTTGTGTTAGTGCGGAGGTAGAGCTAGCCTTCTTTTGGCTCTTTGCTTTATCATCAACTTTATCATCATCAAGACCGCCAACAAATTGACCCAGACGTTGCTGGGTGGCCGAATCACCTTGTCGAGAGATAACAAGTCCGGCAACCAAAACCCCTACGGTCAATAGAAGTAATAACCCAATTACCCAATACATAATCTACCTCCACGTCAACAACAAACGTTGTAACGTACAAAACTTCCCCTACGCTGTTAAAATCTACCGCTCGCCCCAAAGATATTGGGGGGCAAGCTAATCCCTGCTGCTTCAATACGTTCGTAAAACTTCGGACGAATACCGGTTGGCTTTAGACGGCCAATAATTTTACCGTTTTCCATACCTTGTTGTTCAAACACAAAAATATCAGACATAACCACAACATCACCCTCCATACCTTGAATTTCGGTGACGTTGATCACTTTTCGACTACCGTCTCTTAGACGAGATTGTTGAACAATAAGATCGACAGCTGAAGCAATTTGCTCGCGAATAGCTCGAACGGGTAAGTCCATACCTGCCATCAAACACATTGTTTCAAGACGCGAAAGCATATCACGAGGGCTATTAGCGTGCGCTGTGGTCAAGCTACCATCGTGTCCGGTATTCATCGCCTGCAACATGTCTAGGGTTTCACCACCACGACATTCTCCAACAACAACACGGTCAGGACGCATCCGCAATGTATTAATAACCAGATCTTGAATAGATACTTCCCCTTTACCTTCAATATTGGCCGGTCGAGATTCAAGCGTGACCACATGTTCCTGACGTAGCTGCAATTCTGCAGCGTTTTCCACGGTAATAATCCGTTCATCTTCCGGTATAAAGGAAGATAAGACGTTAAGCAACGTGGTCTTTCCAGAACCGGTACCACCCGACACAACAATATTTAATCGACCAATTACACAGGCTCTTAAAAACTCTGCCGTTTCGTTTGACATTGAACCGAAACGAACTAAGTCATCAATGGTTAAGGGATCTTTTTCAAATTTACGAATAGTAAGCGTTGGGCCATTGAGGGCTAACGGGGGGATAATAGCGTTTACGCGAGAACCATCGGGTAAACGAGCGTCAACCATTGGTGAACTTTCATCAATACGACGCCCCAGAGGGGAGACAATTCTATCGATGACTTTCATAACGTGTTCGTTGTTTTCAAAGTTCACCCTACTGAGGGTTAATTTCCCTTTCCGTTCGATAAAAACCTTTTCCGGGCCGTTCACCATAATTTCGCTAACGGCTTCATCAGACAGAAGCGTTTCTAATGGACCAAACCCTAAAATTTCGGCCACAATTCCCTCAAATAGTCTTTCTCTTTCCGAACGGCTAAGGATAATGTTTTCTTGCGTTAGAATTTGCTCATACATATCCTGGATAGTTCGTCTAACTTCATCAGTACGAGAGATATCCATAGCCGGATCTAATTCAGCTACGAGCTTATCTTGAATTCTTTCTTTTAATTCCTTAAAAGCATCTTTTTGGGTTGAAGTTGGTGCGCGACGAATTTGTGTTTCGGGCGATTTTGATCTATTAGAAGTGGGCTGAGATGGCTTACTTGGCTCTCGTGTATTGCCAGTCTGGCCTATTCCTTTTTCAATACGTTTTAGTAATGACATTTTTTCCTCTTATCGAAATTGGAGTTTCTATGAATACAAGTTTCTTATTCTTTTATCGAATACAATGGGCAGTCGGTCAACTTAATAACAGTTCAAGTGGAATGTCATCTGAACTATAGCTTTAGATGAGGATATAGAATTCAATATAGTTTTTTGTAAAGAGCTGTTACTATTTCGTTATTATTTATTACCCTTCTTCGTTATCCTTTAGAGAACGAAGCAACTTCATACCTAATTGTGTTACAGCTTTTGTTAACACCCCGTTCTTATCACTCAAAACGTAAGGAACGCCTTGATTGACAGAAGTCGTCACCGAGCGTTCGTCAAGAGGCAGTTGACCTTGAATGGGGTATTTTATATTGGCCTCTATATCTTCAGCACGAATGTTGATGCGTTTATCTGTCTTATTTAAGACAAACATAATACGGTCGCGCTCATATTCAAGGGCTTCAGTAACCTCAAAGAACAGTTTAGCGTCTTTAATCGACGGAATTTCTGGTGTGGTTACTACTATTATTTTATCAGATAAGTCTAGAACATTCAAGACAACATCATCTAATACACTTCCCGTATCAACGATGATAACATCAAACATCCGCCGGAGGCGGTCGAGAACATCAGTTACCAGGGTTGGAGTTACTGTATCGGCTACTTCCGGCCGGGGAGGCGCTAATAAGGCTTTAACTCCAGAACTGTGAGGAATAAAAACATCGCTGATAAGTTCATCATCAAGCTCATCAGAATTAGAGGCTAAGTCAGCAATAGTTCGACTAGCATACAGGTTTAGGAGAACACCTATATCGCCAAATTGAAGGCTTGTATCGACAACTGCCACTTTGATAGCGGCATTTTGCTGTAATGCAATAGCCAAATTTACAGCAATTGTACTGCATCCAACTCCACCTTTGGAACTAAAAATGCTAACAATTTTGCCTGTAGACTCTACAGCGGTCTTACCAGCAGTTGCGCCCCCTGCTCCGGGAGTGGGGGTTGGCATCACTAATCGCCGGCTAGCACCCAACTGATACACCCGGCGAATACTACTAACCAGTTCATCGCTAGAGAAAGGTTTTATAAGAAATTCTCGAGCACCAGCCAGCATTGAACGCCGCAGATAGTCTGCTTCGCCCTGCACAGACATCATAATAATTTGGGTAACAGGTGATTGCTGGCTGATGTGCTCGCTGGCGGTAATACCGTCCATGCCGGGCATGTTGATATCCATCAGAACAATATCCGGCTTTAGCTCAACGGCCATTTGGACGCCTTCTTCGCCGTTGGTAGCTGCTCCTACAACTTCTATATCTGCCTCAAAGAAAAGAAGTTTCCGAAGGTTTTCCCGAGTTTCAGGGATGTCATCGACAAGCAAGACGCGAATTTTCTGTTCACCTGAACTATCTGGAAGAGGAGTAACTGATCCTGACATATAATTATCCCGGCCTGTACTGAAAGAAGATTTTAAGTTTAAAGTAATAAAGGCTCATACAAAAGAAATAGTTCACCTTTGTGTATGAGCGACTTTATAATTTATTACTCCCCAGCAGGAGTAACTTCACCACTAAGCTGCTGCTCAAAGCTTTCTGCTTGCTCTAACAAGTCGAATATTGAAGGGATCATTATAAACTCAATTTTAGGCGGCACAGCAATGTTAAAGCGCGTGAGCATATATTGTAAGGTAACAGCCTCGGTGAGGTGGTCGGCGTCATCTTCGCCAGCAGCTCGCAGAGCCATCTCACTATTGATGCCGTTTTCACGGATCCAGTAAAGGACTAATGCATCTTGAGGCGTAACGGCTAGGGTCACAACGTCTGGTGGCGGCGGCGGTGGCGGGGGACTACCATCTTCCGGTGGCGCCGGTTCGGGCAGATCGATCCACGGGCCAATCCTCAAGACTTTGGCTGATTGAACAGTCAGTTGGGCTACGCGCCTGGGTATTTGTGTGGTACTTGGAAAGACAATAGATGCCACATCTCCCGCACCTAACTCAAAGCGACCCTCGTCAATCTCTTCACTCAATTCAAGACCGACCTGAGCGCCGGTTTCATTATCGAATACCGGAAAGAAAAACCGTGTCTTGTTTGGCAGAGGCGTTTGAAATTCTTCATCGACATCAGCAAAATAAGCTGTTATCAATATATCAACCGAGTCACCAGGTTGAACTGCATAAGAAACACTGGATTGGCTATCAATAGGATAAGCAACAGCCACCCTGCCGGGGGGGATACTCAACGAAGCTTCACCCTCAACCCCTACGTCAACCAACATACTACGTACGATAACCTGACCTTGAACGATTTCCGTTTTGGCAACTTTCCCAATTGTTTCCGCTTCATCAGCAATTACTTCAGGCGGGACATTATTGGCCGGCCAATCACGTCGTCCAATAGAACCGGCTACAAATTCAGCTCCGCGAGGAATGGGCTGAAGCGCAACAATAACTTCAGTGGTAGGTATACCACCACCCTCTCCATCTACAGAAGGAGGTGCTGGGGTTGGCTCTTCCGCATCAGGCAATGGCAGTCCTCCACCTCCATTAAGCAGCAAGAAAGCAACCGCACCTACCGTTGCCAGACCAAGTATGATCCCGAGAATGATCAGCAGTCTGCCACGTTGCATATTAATACTCCCTTCCATCACAATGAGATGAAAAGGACGCTAGCATAGTTATGATAATCATTTTATTGAAAAAAGTCAAGGTTATAGTAACAAGATTTACATAAATAGAATTCACTATTTCAAGCGTTCTTTCTTTTAGCCTATATCACTAAGTTTTGATTAGAACAGAATTTACGCAGTTAATACGAGACTGGGAATTTAACATCTTTTTCTAAACTACACCTTACCTCTATCTTAAAATGCCCTTAGGAGAAAACCCTCTTACAAACTGCGTAATTTTTATAAGATTTATTGAATTTTCATCAATTTGGTGGTTGGCAGGCTTCAGGCAAAGGAAAATATTCCGAACCTGCCGTTAATGTCGCTTTAACATTAGAGACTAAACCGCCATCCGGTTCTATGTCCTCTGCACTTTGGATCGTGGCCCATACAAAACCATCCACTGTTGCTGGATCGCCAGGATTTTTGGTAAAGGGAATTATAATTTGTTGACCGAGCAGGCTCGTGAGCGAAGATCTAACATCCTGCGGTCCAGATATTGTGGTCACGCGGCTACCAATCTTTAAAGTTTCGGTAGAGTCAACGGGATCAACAAAACTCGTAACCGCCATCTGTGGAAATTGGAGGGAATAATCTAAAAACTCAGTATCAGAGAGAGAACCCGTATCTTGGTTCCATAATATCCAACCGCTATCAGTGATGCTTACCTTTTGATTTGTTGGGAAACCTGTCGGAGTGCCATCAGCCAATAAAGGATAGGTGAAACAAACCGGGCCAATTGCATCAACGCCTTTTAGTAAATCGCCGCTGCTAGCCCCTGTACTACGGGCTGCACCAATCATCCGCATCGTAGTGTGGGTATACAGTGGCACCGGATCGGTAAAGGGATTTGAGATAAGAGGAAAACCAAACAGTTGGGGTTGATCATAAAACAGTTCGGTAATGATTAAGTTATTGGCCGAGGGAACACCACCTCGCTTTAGAATTTGACAATTAAATTCATTGTTCTGAGCGACCATGCTAGCAATTATTTCATCATAGTTTTGCCGAGTCTCTCGCTGCCCAGTCGCTGTTTCTTCAGGGCCAATCCGAGTAGCTTGGTAAGCAAATTTACTCATACCTGGATGAATAACGAGATCATCCTGAGGGAATGGGTTGGCACTTGGATTCGACTCGAATTGAGTACAATCGCAGGCAGCAGGATTGCTAAAATCCTCACAAGGAAAGCCGGTATCGGCCACCAGGTGTGATATTATTAACGTCGCGTTACCGACATCAGGGTCATCATCATCGACATCAGTCGTTTCAAAGTTAAGTGGGAGCTGGCCGGTAACAGCGGTATCAACCCATTCGCGGATGCGTTGCCAGCTATCATCAATATTGGTCTGTGTTGAAAAGTTCATATACCCTGGTCTGATGGCATAGCGCGTAATCTCACGGTTAACATTGACTAGTACCAGGTAGCCTCGCAAAACCCAACCCACTTCAAAAACCCCGATCATCAAAAAAATTAGTAAAGGGGTTACTATCACTAATTCAACTAAACTTTGCCCCTTTTCTTCTCTAGGCAACCATTTAGATAACATATTCTTCCTCTCTTCAGCACAGCATAAAAGGCGTAGGGAAACATCCCTACGCCCTGGTCATCATTACAATTTATCCAACAATCCGTACAAAGATGTTTGATAAAATTGTATCAAAAATCAAGTCCAGATCACTTGGTTTAGCCGCAGGAAAATATTGACCACCACGCGATTCAAAATACTTGTGGTCAGGATTAGGATCATTGGGGTCGACTCCCGTAGCCATAGCCGTGAGCAAATCAAAGTTCACACCAGAACCAATACCAATTGTGTAAACGGTAACATTTTTATGGGCCGCCTGCTGGGCATAGTAAATGGAACAATCGTATGCTCCTTTACCTTGGCCAAAATTACCTTCCCACATATCATCAGCCTCCGATGGACAACCTTCAGCATCCTCTTTGTCGTCATCGTTGGGCGAGCCGTCCGTCATTAAAACCAAAATCCGGCGTGCCGCCCCCTGACGGTCGCACACACTTTTATCATTAATGCCGGGGTCACAGTTAGGATCGATATCGGTATTGTTAGCCGTTTCGACCCCCAACTCCTCCAGACCTTCCCGCATCCCTAGCGGGATATTTGTCCCGTAGGTATTCTCATGAATTTCAACAGTCCTTATAAGTTTGGTATAGGAGATAGGGTTGGTGGTCTCATAACATTCTCGAACTCCGGTGGCATTCTTGGTAGCCCATTTGATACATTGCAATTCGGCTCGCTGATCAATACCGCTTTTCTTACTGTTATAAACATCATTTGAATAGGCTACAAAACCAATCTGGTCAAACTTGGGATCAAGCCGGTTAGCGAAATTCTTAACCGCTTCTTTAGCACTACGGATGGGATCTTCATCATGAAACAGATCGTTTTCCAGACTGTCAGTGGGGGTCAGCACCTGAGTACAGCCAAGACCTGCCCCACCGGCACCGTAATCACTTGCTGCCGAGTCACTACTGCTGACTTTACAGGAACACTGTGCCGGGGTAACCTCGTCACCAAAAACGGGATTACAGACATTACAGGCTTCACGGGTGCCGGAACCGGGCGTTGCCGCCGGACCGTGCCAGCCGTCTTGCTTAAGGAAGTTCTTAAAGGCAGTGGTAATACCGGAACCATCACCCCTAACTGAACCTGAACCCGTTTCTTCAATCGTGGTGTTTTGATCGCCTCCAGCAAAATTGGTAAAGAGGATTTTGTCAACTTGAAAACCGGCACTGCCCTGATAGAGGCGGAGGGTATGCTGGGTACCACTGGTTGTCGGTACCGACCCTAACTTCAGCCAGCGCCATTCATCGCTATCCGGATGACGTTGATCACCAGACTCTTCCAAATTCGTGTAATTACGACCATTAACCAGTTCCCAGTCGGAACCATCCGCCTTACCCACTTGCCAAAAGATAGCCTTACGCCACTCAGGTAAATTACGATAGCCTGACGGATTGTCTCCCGGACTACTGCCGTTCCACTCCCAGCCATAGTTGCCCGAACCCTGAGCCCTAATCCACACGTGGGTATTACCCGACCAGTCAGGAATAAAGTCATACTCGACATAGGGAGGCGTACTCGGTGGAACAGGTTCGTCTAAAATATTAGCTTTTGATGACCAACAAGTCCCACTCATAAAGTTCGTCGACGGATCGCTGCTAAAACATTCGTTGTTATAAGCCGCTCCCTGAAGTTGAGGATAATTGTTAATACTACTTTGACTGTAGACAGGGAAGGGATGCGCTCGGATATAAGAACCGCGAGCGTCCGTACCCGATGCGTTGCGATCAGTTCGCTGGATAACCCAAAAACCCTGTCCTGCCACCCGTCGCTCGAACCGCCAGCCCTGCCAGGGTACGTCTCGGGAGTAATGTTCCGCTTCGTGGACAAAATATTTACCGGTTGAATGAACAATCGGTTGTGGGGCTTGGGTACAAATGTTGTTTGTGGCGATATCGGGTAAAGGATTGGAGTAACCATTGTTAGGCCAAGGATTGGCGATGACATCAAATTTTGGATCGTTTTTAGGAGCTGGTTCCCAGCAATCGAAACACGTGGTCTCAAAATCCATCGAGCCGGAGACGTCAAAGACCACAACAACGTCCAGATTGGTTACGTTTTCGCCCACGGCCCGGTCTGAAACCGGCACTTCGCCAAAGCCGAAGAATTGCATAAAGTTCATATCGACATTCACTTGACCGGCAACACGGATTTTATTGGCTGTACCGTAGAGCGAGTCGTCGATACAATTATCGCCATTTTTGGTAGTTATATCACCATCATCATCTGTATCAAAAGGTTGGTAAGCGAGTGTATCGATAACAAAAACGGCTCGGGGCGGATTTACACCAGCGGCCTGATAAAGGTATCCATCAATAAGGTTGCTAGGGGAGGGTTGCATTGCATCATTGTCGCCCAACTTGCCGGAGCTATCAACATTGGCCAAATCACCACTCACATCGACGCAACCTCTAACACGTATCTCTGTATCGCCCCCGGGGCCGGTATTGTATCCGTTTAGCTCGATAAATTCAATGGCTCGCCGCATCGCTTCTTCCTCAAAGGGAAGTTCAACCACGGCGGCCAGGGCTGCTGCATCTGTAGTTCTACTAACGCGAACGCGCTCAATGTAGACTAGCCCCAAATCTAGAGCTAACCCCAACATAGCTAACAGCCCTAAAAAGGCAAAGGTAACAATAATAATACTTTGCCCTTTCTGTGGCTGTAATCGTTCTTTAAACCTATCTTTCATTTGCAGCAAATAATTCTTTACCATACTTGCCTCCACACGCTAAACCAACTAGAAATAAGTTCGTCCGTAACTATAAAATTTAATATGAATTAAAGTTCTAATGATGAATCAGTCGACACTACCGTTCCTTTAGCAGTGTCAATGATCACCACAAAAATATCTTGGGTTCGTTTATCTAGCCCAATCACCATCCAAACCGGATCGGGGTAGTTTTTAATGGTTCGAAGCTGAACGAGCATTTCTAAACCCGGATTCCGCTTCAGCATCTCTGCTCCACCATAATCAAGCCATATAGCCTGAGCCGCGGTGCTATCAATAAGCCAACCATCGGTATCTAAAACAGGTGGAGGTAACGTTATTTTGCTAACATGTTCAACCGTAGTTAACTGGTTGTCCGGTTCAACTTTGATAATTAAGAGCCGTTTCAGACTAGGCGAGTAGAAGCGATAAGTCCACTGAACCGGCTCACCGACCTGCCCTACAGATAACACCCCCACCCAGTTAGCGCTGACTGAAACTAGCTGGGCATCGGCTGCCCAAGCCTGCCCTGCCGACCGTGCCGGCTGAAACTGGGTCAAACCGGTTACCTGAGTAAATGTAACGGTATGAATCGGCACCACGGTTGGGACAGCATTTATTTCCACAGAAGTGGTCGACTCAATAGGCTGATAGCGCAAAATCAGCAACGCTACTACCGTCACCGCAAAACAGGCAAATATCGATAATCCCAGCAGTAAAATGATATCTCGACGGCGAAGACGTTGCAGCAGTTGGGAGTTGCGCTGAGTTCGGTTCTTGTTTCTAGTTCGGATCCGGCGATTGCGGTCAGATTTATTCAACATAGATATGTTCCAGACAAAATTTCACATCTGGTAGCTACTTGGTAATAATAGGCAAAATTGCTTGAGCCGGGTCAATAGTGACATAATAAGGTCCCCGGTAGTAGATAGCATATTCAGTTGCTCCACCTCCGGCTCGACACTGCGTTTCATCTGTGCTGGCGGATGATTTCATAAAAACAAAGTGTTCATTGCCACTACTATCAATAACCAAATCGGGATCGATAGAGTAAAAATTAATTTTCGGCGTCTCGATAGTATTTTCAGTACCCCACCATCCGGATGAGTTAGGTGAATTAGGGTTGGCTGCATAGGCGTAATATATCTCTGACGTGCCGTTTGAGACGATAGAACCATTTTCATTTTGGACGCAGCTAGCATCAGGACGTTCTTGCCACACAATGGCAAATCTATCAAGCTCATTTAGGGCCACACTCGGTCGCAGCCCGGCTTCTTCTGATGGTGTTGCCCCAGACACATTTCTGGTTCTCTTTCGGTCAGATGTTTGTCCACTACCAAAAGCATTTTTAGAAGTGATATATCTTGGAACAGGAGTGTTAGATGAATTTCCACTAGCGTCAACCCAACTTACCCCTCCATTGATCGATAACGCACCTATTAATGCATATTTCTGAAAGCCATCATCGACAGCGGTAGCGTTGTGCAAGCTATCCCAGGCTAAATATACGTTGCTACCATTCGCTTCAATTGAAGGATTACTAACCCCAACATAGCCTGAATCTGGCCCAAAATCTCGAGCATTACTCCAATTATTTCCATCGGTAGAACGATAATACTTGATGTTATTACTATTGTTATAACTATAGGCCAGATGAATAATGCCACTACTAGCAGCCAAGGCCACCGTTCCCCCGGAAGAATTGGAAGCGTTTAGGACTGTAGAATTAAATTGCCAGCTAGACCCATTGTTAGATGAACGCGTTGCGATAACCCGATTAGCGCTGGAATTAATCCAAGCTACGTAAAGTGTTCCCGCCAAGAATGTAATCGTTGGGGCCTCGACAGTTTGGCCGTTATTGCTGTTAATGGCCGACGCTGTACCGCAGTTGGCTAAACCGAAACTTAAAGTACACGATACATGCATAATTTGTCGTTGATTGGTAGTAACCCACACAGCATGGACGGTAGTATTGTTGGAGAATACTAAGCTGGGAGCAGCGCCACTGCCAAGATTTGGTTGTAAGGGAATCCAAGCTCCATCCCCTTCTTTTTTAGTCGATCGCAACCGGATTCTACTACCTTGCTGATAAACTATAGCCAGATACTGGTTGCTCTGGGCGATTTGCGCAGCGCGAGATCCAGAAGGCGTTAGCCTGGAGGTCTGAACAGCCTGGCTGTCGATAAAGGTTGGTGACGATGCGTTGTTTTCTAAACTTGAATAATTGACGCCATTTGTTGAACTTTTAGCTGAGGTACTAACAATACCAAAAGACATTACTACCAACATAATAATAAAAATACGAAGCAACAAAGACTTTTTTTCTGTCAACTTGGTCATTAAAATTTCTCGCAATAAGTTCTAAATTTATCAACGGTTTCATTACATGCTTCTAAGTTTTCGAACGCAAACACAATTTTCTTCTAGCATATCATAGTTAAGATATTAATGATAGGGACAAAAGTCATAAATAAGAAGGCCAAAGGTACCTTTAAATTTTCCCAAAAGTCACAAAAGTGTCATTCGCATTTCACAAACATTTTTGTAGGTAGGACAAATCGCAAGTTTATTCCTGTTCGGTCAAATCGCGATTTGTCCTACTTTTCTTGATTGGTCTAAGCTCAAATGCTGTTAAGA
>JAGRBZ010001087.1 GCA_020433805.1 Anaerolineae bacterium | reverse complement strand
TGATGCCATTACTCGAAGAATACGCAAGGCAGGCCGAAATCTTGCCGCGCAATGAAAATGATCTCTACCGCTCCATCCGTGAGTGGGTTGTGGCCGAAGTTGATAAGAAGATCGTTGGCATGGGGGCGCTGTTGATTATGTGGCACGATCTGGCCGAGATTCGCTCGCTGGTCATCGATCCCGCTTGCCACGGTCAGGGGTTAGGTCGTCAAATCATCGCGATGCTGCTTGATGATGCCCGGAAGTTGGGGCTGCCGCGTGTCTTTGCCTTGACCCGCAAGCCCGGCTTTTTTCTCAAGCTGGGCTTTCAACTGACCCGCATCGAGCAGTTGCCGCGTAAGGTCAAGCAAGATTGCGTTTTCTGTCCCAAGTTTCACGCCTGCGACGAGACCGCAGTGATCATCCCGATCAAAGAAGGGGCTAGCCATTCAATGGCGATGGGTGCGCTGCTTGACAACAGCGTATCGGCGCCGAACATCATTCCACTGGAGGTTGCACCCGGCATCTCAATCCCATGACCATTGTCCAGGTTATCTTTCCCATTTTCGCTATCGCTTTGGTAGGCTACGTGACCGCCTACCGGGGGATGCTGGATGAGCGTGACATCAAAG
>JAGRBZ010001086.1 GCA_020433805.1 Anaerolineae bacterium | reverse complement strand
CGCGCCAGCGCCAGGTGCGGACGGGCCGCAACCATTGCGTCGGGCAGCCGGTCGAGCAAGGCGTTGAGGGTCACAAATTCACCGTGTTTGCGCAACTGATCGGCGGTTAATTCAACCAAGTCGGCGGCGTGTGCCAGATCATCGGCGGCCAACGCGTGGTGAATGGCATCGGCTAGCAGCCCTTGCGTTTCATACCAGTGACAGGCCCGCCGATGTAGCTGTGGGATGAGGGCTGGCGCTTGCTGGCGTAGCCACTGTTGCAATACCTCGGCAAAGAGATGATGATAGCGATACCATTGCCGCTGTTCATCGAGTGGAATCAGAAAGAGGTTGGCGCGCTGTAATTGCTCTAGCTGCGCTTGGCTGTCGGTGCGCGCGGTGACGGCGTCGCACAACGGCCCACAGAGACGACCGAGCAGGGATGTCTGCAACAAGAACTGTTGCGCGGCCGGATCTTGCCGTTGCAAAACCTCTTCGACCAGGTAATCGATGATGTAACTATGGCTGCCGGTAAACTGATCAACAAATGCTGCGGGGTTGGTGTGGCCGTGCAGCGAGAGCGCGGACAATTGTAGGCCGACAATCCAGCCTTCGGTGCGCCGTTCGAGCGCG
>JAGRBZ010001085.1 GCA_020433805.1 Anaerolineae bacterium | reverse complement strand
ACGATGTCGGTCAGGCCGGCGAAGCGCTGCTGCTTTCAGTCGATGCCGCGGCTGCGGTTGACCTGGCGATGGCGAAGGCCCGGTTGGCGTTTTCCATGCACGCGACCCGTCCAAAGCTTTGGAAAGGGGTCAATTCCAACCGCGACGGTCATCTGACCCACCGCATCGACCTCAAAAAAGCGCGGCATCCGTTGCTCGATCCAGAAACCGTGGTTCCCACCACCATTGAATTGGGGGCGAACTACCGGGCCCTGTTGATCACCGGGCCGAACACCGGTGGCAAAACGGTCGCACTCAAGACAGTCGGATTGCTCATGTTAATGGCGCAGGCCGGACTCTATATCCCGGCGGACGAAGGTTCGATCGTCAGCGTTTTCCCGGCCGTTTTCGTCGACATCGGCGACGAACAGAGCATCGCCCAGAACCTGTCGACCTTTTCCGGCCATATGAAAACGGTCATCCAGATGCTGCGCCACGTCAGTTCTGACAGCCTGGTGCTGCTCGACGAACTCGGCGCCGGCACTGATCCGCAGGAGGGTTCGGCGCTCGCGCGAGCCATTATTTCGTCGCTGCTGAAAACCGGGGCACTGGTGATCGGCACCACGCACTACT
>JAGRBZ010001084.1 GCA_020433805.1 Anaerolineae bacterium | reverse complement strand
CAAACGGTAGGTGTAGACCATATTGGCGCTCATCGAGCCGTTGATAATGCTGATTTGGGATGAACTGCCGGTGCCGATAATATTGAAACCGTTCATATCCGGCAGCGTCGGGTTGGGCAGGTTGGTGGCGTTGGCGTTGACCGTGACCGACAGGGTCAGTGTCTCGTCGGTCGAGAGAACAGCCCGATCAACCTGGGCCGTAACCACCTCCTGGGCCTGCCCCGCCGTTACCAAGAGCAGGAACGCGGCGACAGCGAATAAGATAACGTATACTTTCTTCATAACTCTAATCCTCATACGGTACTGATCATAAACGAACAATTTCACCTAATAGGAGATTGGAGACTGGTAATTAGAGATTAAACAATCTCCAATCTCTAGTCTCTAATCTCCCAACAATTGTCTCTACCAATCTTCAGCCGATTGGCCGCCGGGCACTACTAGCACCTGTTGGAGATACTCTTCCAGACTTTCGGTGCCACGGGTAGCGGCTTCAAAAAGCTGCTTGGCCTGCTCTTGACTTAAACCCTTGATAGCCTGTACCGGCTGGCCGTCTGCTTGTTCGTCTGTAGGTTCGCCCGGTTGACCACCGGCTGGCGCGGCTGCTTCCGCC
>JAGRBZ010001083.1 GCA_020433805.1 Anaerolineae bacterium | reverse complement strand
TAATCAACCAGTCAGGCTCTCATCTAATCCTAAACCTGTTATGGCTCACCTCCGTACTCTTGTTGAAAAAAAGCAGCGTGGTATAATAGTGTTAGACCTATCATCCATTCTCCGGGGCAACCATGCTGGACCATACAACGGATAAACATGCCATTATCTCCGGGCATCGTATTTTAGTAGTTGACGACGATCCGGCCCTATTGCGGCTGGTTAGTGATCGACTCGACCATGCCGGTTTTGAAGTATTTACTGCCGGCTCAGGCCAACAGGCTTTGGAGATCGTTGAAAAAAATGGCTTGCCTCACCTGGCTATCGTTGATATTATGATGCCGGGGATGACCGGCTTTGAGTTTTGTAAACAAATACAACAGTACAGCGACCTACCCATCATTCTACTCACGGCTATCGATCAAGAAGATACCGTTATTCACGGGCTTGAACATTTTGCCGAGGATTATGTGACCAAACCCTTTAGCCCTCGAGAACTAGTCGCCCGAGTCCGGCGCGTTTTGCGTCGCATTGGTGATTTTACCTACGCCCTAGACCGTCTGATGCAGGTTGACGATTATCTCACCATAGATTTTGTCCACCAGCAAGCCATCACCGATAACAA
>JAGRBZ010001082.1 GCA_020433805.1 Anaerolineae bacterium | reverse complement strand
CAACGACTCTGAAAATTTTGTAGGACAAACTTAAGTTTGTCCTACAAAATTTTCAGAGGAGTCCGGTAGTTTCGATAGGGGCGATACCGCCAATGAAAAGAAGGGGCCAGGGATCGGGGAACGGGGCCAGCCTCCCCATCCCTGACTCCTGATCCCTATATTCAGAGAGGTCAATCTCCGACCGAGATTACGAACGACGGCGCTGTTTTTAGTCGGCTGTGGAGTTGAGATTAATCTTAGCCAGTTTGGGGTTATTGCGCAAGACGTTGATTATTGAGCCGAACCGAGGCGCGAATGTGATGGATGAAGGCACTGGCAAAGGTGGTCACTACTCGGGCCAGACCTTACAAGTTTCCGCATCGTGTTTGAGTCGTAGTCGTAGGTCGGGTTGAGGAACGAAACCCGACAAATGGTGCGTGGGGGAGAATGATGGGTCGAGGCACGAGACCCATCCTACGCGGCTCCAACCGCTCAGTGGATTCAGTGCGTCAGTGGTTCACCCCTCCGACCAAGCCGCCCGAACCGTCGCGCCGACCGCTCGGTGGAGGGGCTGCGCCGGTGATTCATACGGCCAAACAGGTTTGGACATCCGATCGAGCGGCCGATCATAGAGTC
>JAGRBZ010001081.1 GCA_020433805.1 Anaerolineae bacterium | reverse complement strand
CTCCGGGAATGTCTCGATGCGCATGATCCCAGTAACAGTGAATGTTCCTGAACCCACCACTATCGGTCTTGTGGGCTTAGGACTCGCCGGTTTTGTATTCGCCAGGCGCAGACGAAAGCTAAATGCTTAGTACCAGCCCTTACCGTGAAAATCCCCCATTTTCATCATTAGGGGTAGTCGCCGGTACGGCAAGCATGACGGCTTAAGATGGCCCTATAACGGAGCGCCGGATAACCGGCGAGCCCATTTAAAACGCAGTTTTGGACGGGCGATGTCCGGTTGATCCGCGTGGTTGTGCGGCGCGAAGCGCCAAGCAATCAGTGGATATGACTGCCGCTCACAACCTCCCCACTACCTGCTCCATCCTTTCCTGCCCCACGTTGGTATAAATCTGCGTGGTGGCGATGCTCTCGTGGCCCAGTAGGGCTTTGATGTCGACCAATTCGGCCTTTTTATAGTAACGGAACATTTTTTTGCGCTAAGGGCGAGAGTACATTTGGCTGGCGCAAACTGCGCAGTCCTTGCCGTTGGTGGGTCTCCTCAATATTGAAGTGATAATGTCCATAGAAATTGATATGAGCGTGGCGCGTGGGCCAGACATGCGCGAGATCGCTGTC
>JAGRBZ010001080.1 GCA_020433805.1 Anaerolineae bacterium | reverse complement strand
CCAGATCCAGGTTGCCATTTTTCTTAATGCCCGCGGTCACGCCAGCGGCATCGAAGCCCGCCACTGTGAAATCACTGCTCATGTTGGTTTCTCCTTTGGGAAGACAGTGGAGGGGTAGAGGAGTAGGGGATCTCGCATCCCCTCGGTTCCTCTCCTCCTCCACCCCCTTACTTTCTTAGTCTCGCTTA
This sequence comes from Anaerolineae bacterium, assembly GCA_020433805.1. Classification (GTDB taxonomy): domain Bacteria; phylum Chloroflexota; class Anaerolineae; order 4572-78; family J111; genus JAGRBY01. The sequence continues at coordinate 429 of JAGRBZ010001080.1, read as the reverse complement.
AATTCCGAAAAATCGGGGCTGTCGTAATCACTGACGCCCACGCCGTCCACCTTGAGCATGGCCTGCACTTTGAGCGGCAGCCCGTAAAGGCGGATAAAGCCTTCGGCGTCGGCTTGGTTGTAGACGTCATCCTCATCAAAGGTGACATAATCTTCGCGATACAGGCTGTGGGGGCTCTTGCGACCAGCCAGAATCACGTTGCCTTTGTAGAGCTTGAGCCGTACCGTGCCGGTCAAGTTCTGCTCGGTGGATTGGACAAAAGCGTCCAGCGCCTGGCGCAACGGCGTGTACCAGCGCCCGTTGTAGACCAGCTCGGCATAGCGCAAGCCCACCTGCTGCTTGTAGTGCAGCGTCTCCGAATCCAGACAGAGCTGCTCCAAAGCAGCGTGGGCCTTGTATAAAATGGTGCCGCCCGGCGTTTCGTAGACG
>JAGRBZ010001079.1 GCA_020433805.1 Anaerolineae bacterium | reverse complement strand
TGCAGAATATCGATGTATCCAATGACCCGGCGGTGATTGTGGACGAGTTCAAAACGCGGTTCTACGATACCGAGCTATTCTTTGATCCCTACGCCAAAGGTAAATTCGCCCACTACCTGTTCAACGCCTACGAGCATCGCGACAAGCCCAAGACGCTGGATATCGCCCTGCGTTTGATTGAAGAGGCCGGCCTGTTTATCGAAGCCTCACACGCTTGCAATGAGCGACTCCAAGCTGCCCAATTGACCGCGCCGGCCAACCCATTCACCGAGCTGCTGTCTCGTAAAGTGACGGCGGTCAGCGCATAGAGGAGATGACGATGAATATTGAACGATTTTGCGTAAAGTTCTTTGCTCGACCCGAGACCAATCTCGATGATGCGGTCTTCATTGAAATTTTTCACGAGTGGATTCGCCTAAAGACCTTGCCTGGCATCCTACTCGATGTGGCCGATTATCGCCACGTGCCAGACGGGCCGGGCATCATGCTTATCACCCACGAAATCAACTTTGCGATGGACTACAGCGAAGGGCGTTTTGGTCTGCTGGCTCAGCAAAAGTTGAGCCAGGGCGTAACTCAGCAGGAACGAATACTTGACCTGGTTCGCGCCACCGTAAC
>JAGRBZ010001078.1 GCA_020433805.1 Anaerolineae bacterium | reverse complement strand
CCTGCTCGATAAAGTCGCAGCCATGACCGGGACCATCGATCTGGCCGGGGCCGAAGCCGCCGCCGGCCAAACCCTCGACGCCCTGCGGCAAGCCATCGAAGGCCGGGCCGCCTTCCCGCCCTGGCCCGAACACGGCCTGCCCGAAGAAACCAGCCGGCAAACCATCGAACAAGCCCTGGCCGCCGGCCACCATCTACACCTCACCTACTACGCCGCCTCCACCAACCGCCTCACCGATCGCCTGGTCGAACCCTACCGCCTCGAATGGCGCGGCGACACCCCCTACCTCATCGCCTTCTGCCACCACGCCCAATCCGAGCGCATGTTCCGGCTTGATCGCATTCGAGAGGTTGAGCCTATCGCAACCGAATGAATTCGGTCGCTGCTAACGAAAACCTGTTGAAACAGGTTGTTTGGTTTTTACATTCGTTCCGACGCTCTGCGTTGGAACGCCCTACGGGATGCCGTGGCCGAAAGAAGCGACAACCTGGAGTATTGTCGCCGGGAATGTCATCCAAATACGCTTTACCCCGGCATCAGCAACGATGATTATGAAGTTTAAGAAAATAAACGAACACCCGGGAATGGCTCTCCCACAACGTTCGCCGGGCGATGATT
>JAGRBZ010000107.1 GCA_020433805.1 Anaerolineae bacterium | reverse complement strand
CGGGCGGCATCGCCGGCCACTTCCGGCAGTGATGAAGCGGTGCTGGTGATAACCGGCGTACCGCAGGCCATTGCCTCTAAGACCGGTAGCCCAAACCCCTCAAAATGGGAGGGGTAGACAAACAGTGAGGCCGCATTATACCACAACGGCAGCTCTTCTTGAGGCACGTAGCCGGGAAAACGGATAGAATCCGTCAGGTTAAGTGACTCCACCAACTGAAAAATTTCCTCATAATACCAACCCTGCCCGCCCGCGATAACCAACAGTGGCGCTTTCGGATCGCGCGCTTTCCAGGCAGCGTAAGCCCGAATCAAGCCATCGACATTTTTGCGTGGTTCTAATGTTCCCAAGAATAACACAAACGTGTCGGGCAACTGCCTTCGGGCTTTGAATGCTTCGACCTCCGGCTCGGGCAGCGACTTAAAACTGTCATCAACCCCACAGTAGATCGTATACACCCGATCCGGTGCGACACCCAACAGGTCGATGACATCGCGCCGCGTGCTTTCCGAAATCGTCATAACGGCTTTGGCCCGTTTGACGGTGTTGGCCGTAAATTGGCTTAAATACCAGCGGTTGAACGGGCGAAACGCCTCCGGATAACGGAGAAAGCTCAAATCGTAAACCGTTACCACAAAAGGACACGGTGCCGCCAGCGGAGCCACAAAGGCCAGCGCGTGCAGTAAATCGACCTTTGCCTGGCGCAGGGCCAACGGCTGCACAAACTGTTCCCACAAAATGCGGACGACCGGCCTATGGGTCGGCAGTTGGCTGAATTTTAACCCCAATCCCGATGCCTGAGCTTGAAAAGCCCGATCGCCCAAAAAAGCGCTGTACGCAAAGCTGTCTGGCGAAACCTGTCGCAAGCGGGTGAGCAAATTGAAAATGTACCAGCTAATCCCGGCTCCGCGATAGGACTGGCTTAGCGATAGGAGATGGGCATTCAGGCCGATGTGGGTAGGTCGATGTTGCATGGGGCCATTATAACACAAGCCTGACCTGGGTGTGAATTTTAGACGCTCACTTTACCGATCGCGCAATCGAGCTGCCTGAAGCACTGCGACAATCGTCATCGCTTCCATGATTTCGCCGCTGAGCACCATATCGAGCACATCGGCAAAGGCAAGAGTCTGGATTTCTAAAAATTCGGTCTCATCGGGCGGCCTGCTAGCCGGTACTAAATCGCGCCCGATAAATAGATGGCAGGTTTCATGGCAAATCGACTTAGACGAATAAAACGAAGAAATCGGAATAAGCGTGTCCGCCCGGTAACCGATTTCTTCCATGAGTTCCCGTTGCGTGCCGGTCTCTATCGGTTCATTGGGCATTAGACCGCCGGTAGGTATCTCCCAGCGATGATTTTCTTGCTGAATATAGCGATACTGGCGTACCAAAATGACGTGATCATCATCAATAAAAGGTAGTACACCAGTGCATTCACCGGTACCAAGTTCGCACACGCCGTAGACCGTCGTCTTTCCGTTTGGCATTTCGGCGATGTCTTCCCGCACGCGAATCCATTTATTTTTGTAGACTTCACGCGTAGAAAGTGTTTTCCAGGGCTGTGGGGGCATAGCATGTTCCTTGTAAGTTTATAAATTGATTGGGCTGTTTATGAGGGAGATCAATCGGTAGAGGTTTGAGTGTAATTTAAAATTAGTTGAACAAATCGCTCGCAGTCTGACGGGGCTGTTTGCAGTGCATCAAACACAATATGATCATCAATTTCTGAATATAGGTGAACCAGTCTGTTTCGCATCGACGCCATAAGTTGCAAGGTTGGCAGAAAATCATCGGGTATTATACCGACTTCATGTAAAATTTTGAACGTTTCTCGGTATGTCGATGGCGACCGAAATCGTTCTGAGGCAATAACGTGATTGGCAATATCCAAACAGCACTCAATCGAAACTTGTAAATAGTACCGAGCCGCACCTACTTTGTAAGGATCAGCCAGTACCTCTGATTTGTCTAGCCTTCCTAAATCTTGCAGGTGGGTTAAATATTCACGCAATGTAAAAATTAAGCCTTCAACTTTGGTTGAATTAACCATCTTTTTCCCGTTTCTTTGGGAAAAGCCCTTCGCTTCTTACGCTTTCAAAGAATTCTTCGCGAAAACGACGGGCAACCGGTTCAAAATCGAAATATTCTTTCCAAGTGCGCGTCTCGAATTCGACCCGGGCAACCTCATCCCGGGAGAATAGTCGAATACCCTGTGTTGCCACTTGGCCTCGAAAGGGTAGTGGCAGATTATCAATCACGCGGGCATCCGGCTTTTTTACGTTGTGATTTTCTAATGCCGATTCGACAGCAAATTCCAAAGCAAGTCTTTCATTTGACGGAATAGCAGGTTGATCTACCGCCCGACAGAGTACCAAAGCAATATCCGTGTCACTATCCGGTAAGGTATTATCTGTTGCTCTCGAACCGTAAAGATAGGCCAGAGTTACCGGTGTGTTGGCTAAAATAGCCGGTAGAATTTGCTGAAGATGTGCAACTAACGTTTCTTTGCTGTAGGTTGTCATAGCTAGATTTTGATTAAATGACATTGGTCGTTCGCAGTTATTATAACATGACCCTGAAAATCTGCACCTCTGACCAGTACTACAACGAGATTTTGACATAAACTTGGAAAAGAAACCAGGGTTTTCGGTGAATTTGATCAATTTTGTCCAAAAACGGCTCACGCAAGCGCATATTTTCAGTTCTGAAGTTAAGACCCTGGTTTCTCAGACCGAAGTCTCGTTGTAGTACTAGTGACAACCTGAAGCGGATCAAGCCCGGCAAAAATAGGCACACAACCGAATTTCGTGTATGATAAACCCAGTCAGCAACATGGGAGGTAGCTCTGCACTAAACCGTGGTAAAAGAAAATTAGACAGGATTAACACGATTTACCGAATTTATAATAGCTAAAATCGTAATAATCATGTCAATTCTGTCGATTATTTTGTCGATCTTTCGTCGTTCTCACAGTTCTACGGTTTAATGTTACGCTATCACATGGGAGGCAGGGGGAATTGGGCTTTATGATAAATAAGCGAGAAACGATACATCCGGCTGTACCGGATCTGCAAACCGATTTTTTGAAAGGAACGCTAAGCCGGCGGGATTTTTTACGTTTCGCGACCTTATTGGGAACATCGGCAACTGTGGCCCACGCATTAGCGGGCTGTAGTTTGACCGGGACCGAATCCACATCGACGGATTCGACTATGGCCGTTCAGCGGGGGGGAACCCTCAAAATAGGCAGCCGCGTGCTCTCGGTTGACCATCCGGCTCGGCTGGCAACGCTGGAGAGCGGCAACCAGCTCCGCCAGGTGGGCGAGTATCTGACCGCCACCAATAACGATAACATTACCCAACCGTGGCTGCTGGATCGCTGGGAGGTTGATGAGGCCGTGACGACCTGGACTCTCCACCTGCGGCAGGGGGTTACGTTCAACGATGGCCGGCCGCTCACTGCCGATGATGTTCTCTTCAGCTTCAACCAATGGCTCGATCCGGATGTCGGCTCATCGATGTTTAGCCTGCTGTATTATCTGCACACGACCGGCATCGAGCGGGTTGATGACTATACCATTCGCCTTCACCTTAACGAACCCCAAATCGGGGTGCCTGAGCATCTGTTTCACTACCCGGCCATTATTTTGCCCCGTACCTTCGAAGGCGATTTCATCAAGCAGCCGATAGGAACCGGCCCCTTTACGCTGGAAACGTTTACAATTGGTGACCAAGCCGTATTCAAACGTCGTCCCGACTATTGGCGAATGGGGGCCGACGACGACCCTCTGCCTTACTTAGATGAGCTGATCTATTTTGATTTAGACCCGGACGAGCGTATCGAAGCGATGCAAGGGGGCGTCATCGACACCCTCATTCTACCGGCAGCAGAGGAGTGGGACGCGCTCAAAACCGCGCCGGGAATTAGTACGTACGAGGTTAGCACAGCCCGGGGCCAGGTGCTGCGGATGAATGTAACCAAGCCGCCTTGGGATGATGTTCGGGTCCGTAATGCCTTGAAGATGTGCCAGGATCGGCAAAGGATTCTCGATTTTGCCCATCTCAATCAGGGCGATTTGGCTATCGATGCCCATGTTGCGCCCATTCATCCCGCTTATTGCCACAAGCCCATTCCCGAATATCAGCCGGAGCAGGCCAAGGCGCTGCTGGTCGAGGCGGGCTACCCCGACGGCCTAACGGTTCAACTTACAGCCAAAAATGATACGGAAGAAGCGCAAATCGCCCAGATGCTCAAAGAGTTAGCGGCTCCCGGCGGCTTTAATATCCGACTAAATATGATTGCACCGGCCAAATATTGGGAGCAGTGGACGGAGTTGGATTTTGGGATCACCAGTTGGGGCCACCGCCCGTTGGGAACGATGGCCTTGGCCCTGGCTTATACCGCCGATGAAACAGGTCGACCCGTCCCCTGGAATGAAACCCACTGGGTTGATCCCGATTTTATTGCGCTCCTCCGCCAGGCGGAACGCACGCTCGACGTCAACGAGCGGCGGGATATAATGTGCCGGCTTGAAGATATTATGCAGGAGCGCGGCCCAATCGGATTAAGTTACTGGGCCAAAAATTGGAATATTATTCGCTCTGAGTTCAAAAACGTACGGGCTAATCCGGAGGGATACGATCTGTTTTATGATGTCTGGAAAGGGAACGGCTCGATATGATGGACTTTACTGCGAGTCCCCATCTTCTTCTGTCTCACTCTCGCTCTCGCTCGTTGGTTCAGGGGTGGGCGTGGCTCTGGGAACCGGCCAGCCCGTGGTGATTTCTTCATTGATGAGATCTTGACGAACCTGGTCGATCTCATCCTTTAATTCGGACGGAACGGCATCGTCATAGTCGTGGAAAGGGGCTAGCGCGACCCCTTCGTTTGCTAGCGTACCCTCATAGGTCATTCCGCCCTGGAACGTGCCGTCCTCGATTGCCGCGATGGCTTCAAAAACGGCGACATCGGCTTGCTTCAATATACTGGTTAGGTAGACATCACTTAATTCAGGCGCAGCCTCAAACTGGTCGATGTCGACGCCAATAACGGCCAGATTGCGCTCTTGCGCCGCCGCAGCCGAACCTAAACCGGTTTGACCGGCCACCGGAAAGATGATGTCGCACCCTTCCTCGAAGAAATTTTCGGCAAAAAAGCGCCCTGTTTCGGTATTTTCGAAGTCGTTTGTAAACACGCCGTCGCCGCCACCCTCAATTAAATTGGATGTCTTCCAGCCTAAAAGACGCACCTCGGCGTTGTTTTGTTGGTTGTAGTAGGCCACACCCTGCTCAAAACCCACCAAATATTGGGTGATCGGCTCAACGCGGATGCCGCCGTAAGCGCAAATAATTTCCGTTTGGCTCATCCCGGCAGCGAGATAACCGGCCAAAAACGAGGCCTGATCAACCTCAAACTGGATCCCTAAAATGTTATCCTCCCGGCCGGGAAAATCGACAATCACAAACGGAACATCGGAAAAAACATCGGCTGCTGTCTCCGTTGCTTCCGCCATGAGAAAGCCGACCGTCACCACGCCGTGGTAGCCCTCGCCCACAAACTTGCCAATGTTATCAGCATAGTCGGCCTCGTCATCGCTGGTTAGATATTCAACCTCAACATCAAATTCTTCGGCCGCTTGCTCCATTCCTTGCCAAATCAGGGCGTTAAAGGGGTTGTCCTCAAGACCGCCCGCGTCGGTCACCAAACCGTAGCGATTGCCAAGCGGCGCTGCGTCCGGTGTCTCGACCGGCTCAGATGTAGCTGTCGTTTCCGGTGGTTCCTCGGTGGCCGGGGTTGCTTCCTCCGTAGACGTCGGATTGGGCGTGCTGGTACAGGCGCTCAGAATCATCGCAATGAGTGTCATAACAAGAAACATAAATAAGTGCGTTGTCATCAGATTTCGCATCAATCCGACCTTTTTAACGGCGGTTTATCGTGTGATTATGTTAACATAACTGTCTTTCCATTATAAATCACCCCCCAGTGTGTGGCAAACTATGAAATGCGCTTTTTTGGGGCTTGAATTTCAACAAAAAGTGCGGTATACTGGCTTCAATTCATTCGAAAGGAAGTAGCCGATGTTCAACAACACCATTTGTGCCCAAAATTCTTCGGATTTTGCCGCCGGGTGTTGTTAATCACGCTTTTTTCCTAAATCGAAAGTCGTAAAACGCACACACAAGCCGCAGGTAAAATCCCTGCGGCTTTTTTATTGCCTACTCCCTTCGGGTGTTCCCTAAGAAGCCGCAGCTTTTGATGCGGCTTTTTTTATTGGTCACAGGAGGTCTATAGATGCTACGTATTTCAAATCTCTCAAAACGCTATGGCGATGAGCTAATCCTGGCTGATGTTTCGTTTTTGGTTAGCCACGGCGAGCGGGTCGGGTTGGTAGGGCCGAACGGTTCGGGCAAAACCACACTGCTGCGGATCATCGCCGGCTTAGAAACGGCCGACCGGGGCGCGGTTTCGCTCAATCCGCCCGATGCCACGGTGGGTTATTTGGCTCAGGCGCTTTTGTTTGACGATGACGAAACGGTGAACGATTGGCTGTCGAGCGCCACGGCCAATCACAGCCAGGCCTGGAGCGCTATGCAGCGCTGGGCCGAAGCGATGGCCGAAGCCGCCGATCCGGCCCAGCTTGAGGCTGTAACGCAAGCCTACGCCGAGGCCGAAACCCAATTTGAAACCGCCGGCGGCTACGCGCTCGAAGCCCATCTGGAGGCCATTCTCGACGGGCTGGATTTGGTCGATACTCCCCACGATTTGCCTGTGGCGCGTCTCAGCGGCGGGCAGAAAACACGCTTGGGACTGGCGAAATTGCTCATCCGTCGACCGCGACTGCTGCTGCTTGATGAACCGACCAACCATCTCGACATCGACGCGCTGGATTGGCTGGAACAGTGGCTGGGCAGCTACGAAGGGGCAGTATTGATCGTGTCGCACGACCGATCCTTCTTGGATGCGGTCACCACGCGCACGCTGGCGCTCGATCCGGTCGACCACACGCTGCGCGATGTCGCCGGCAACTACACGGCCTATCTCGACACACTGGCCCGCGAGGTCGAGCAGCAGTGGCAAGCTTACAAGGATCAGCAGGATGAGATTGGGCGTTTACAAGACGCGGCCCGACACCTGCGCGGCCAGGCCAAGTTCCGGCGCGGCGGTAAAGCCGATACCCCGGACAAATTTGCCAAAGCCTTTTTCGCCAATCGCAGCGCCGCGACCATCGGTCGCGCCAAAAATATCGAACGGCGTATCGAAACCCTGTTAACCGACGATCGCGTCGATAAACCGGGCCAGCAGTGGCAGTTGAAGCTCGATTTCACCGCCGATGATCGCGGCCCCCGCCAAGTGCTGACCCTGGAGGATATAGGGATGGGCTTTGGCGACCGGCTGCTGTTCGAGCACGTATCGCTCACGCTAACCCACGGCGAGCGCGTTGCTCTGATCGGGCCGAACGGCGCGGGCAAGACGACGTTGCTGCGATTAATTACCGGTACCCTGCAACCCAAAGCCGGTCAGGTGAGGGTAGGCGCGGGCGTTAAGCTCGGCTACCTGGCCCAAGAGCAAGAAATCTTGGCGGCGGACTCGACACCCTACGACACTATTCAATCGGTCGCCGAAACGATGAACCAGACCGAGATCCGCACGTTCCTACACGCCTTCCTCTTCTCCGGCGACGCGGTTTTCGTCAAAAATGGCAACCTCAGCTTCGGCGAACGGGCGCGATTAATGCTGGCCCGGCTGATCGCCCAGGGCTGCAACTTTCTGGTTCTCGACGAGCCGGTCAACCACCTCGATATCCCCAGCCGGGAGCGATTCGAGCAAGCCCTATCGAATTTCTCCGGCACCATCCTGGCCGTCGTCCACGACCGGACCTTTATCCGCAATGTCGCTACGGGAATTTGGGAGTTGCGGGATGGAAAGGTGCGGGTCAGGGATAAAGAATAGGGAGTTGGAGATTGGAGACTGGAGATTGGAGATTGGGAGATGAGGAGGTTGCAAAAAAGAGTTGGCTCACTATGTGTTTCGAGGAGGAGCGCTTGCCGATGTCATTCCCGCATGCTTTTAGCGGGAATCTATCGCCATAAGGCCTGTTGGATGCCCGATAAAGACATTCGGGCATGACTATTTCCTCCATTTCTATAACCTCCTTGAAATCCATAGTGAGCCAAAGAGTTTTTCCTGTCGGAGCGTAGCAATTTAAATCCGTTCAATTCCGCGCATTCGTGTTCCTAAATCAACAGGTCATAATCGTAGCGAAAAACTAAAGTCATGGACAAGAATCCGACTTTTTTGCGTAAATTGCGCTCCTATTTCAGTCCAAAAAATGCCTCGTGTTGCAGCGGTAAAAATGCGGGCATGAGCAAAAATATTTTCTCTCTAGAGCAAAAATATTTTTCCTTAGGTCAAAAAAAATTTTCCTCTAGAGGAAAATTTGTTCTAGTAAAAACGACCTCTTAGGCCTCTGGGGGCGTCCTTAAAAAATGCTATTTTTAAGGAGATAGGGAGATTAGGAGATGGCGCTTAACAATCTCCCTATCTCCTTATCTCATGAAAATATTCGATTGTGATTAGTGACCGTATATTTGCGCAAATCCATCTGCAAAGTTTTGACTGATTTGCAAATGAAATAGCGCTATCCTGTAGCTGTAACTTATCACTGATAAACAGCTATAGGAGGCTACAATGTCAATAATGCTGCTCATTTTACTGGTAGTTCTGGTTGCACTGATTGGGATGGTGGGTGTTACGGTTTTGGTCGGTCGTCTTATCTAGTGTTGGGAAAAACAATAACATTTGGTCAAAACGCCGCAGCTTCGAAGCTGCGGCGTTTTTGGTTTTTGCCGGATTTGTGCAATGCGGTGAATATTTTTATGTTTCATGCGTGATTTCTGAGTAATCAACGGCTCCGAGGGCTTTGAGACTGGCTTTCTGAGCTTCGGTTAGGCCGGTTACGCCGGTGATGTTCATCCGTTCGTAGGGACGGTCGGGGCGGAGGGTTTTGAGGCACTCACCGGTTTGGATATTCCACAATTTGATTGTTTGGTCCTGGCTACCGCTAGCCAGGATGCGGCTGTTAGTATTTAAAGTCACTGACCTTATCGCATTGGTATGGCCTTGTAACGTATTGAGACACTTACCAGTTCGAATATCCCACAACTTGATCATCTTGTCACGACTACCACTGACTAGAAATCGGCCTTTGATTCCGATAGCCACTGACCATATCCCATCAATATGTCCTTGCAGGGTATTGAGACAGTGTCCATTGTTTAGGTCCCACAACTTGATAGTCTGGTCATCGCTACCACTAGCGAGAAAGCGACCATCTGGGTTGAAAGCGATTGAATTTACCCCGTTGGTATGGCCTCGTAAAGTACTAACGCATTGTCCGTTGTTCACATTCCAAATTTTGATAATTTTATCATGGCTGCCACTGGCTAGAAAGTGGCTATCTGGACTGAAGGCCACCGACCTTATTACATTAGTGTGCTCCTTCAAGGTGTTGAGACAGTGTCCATTGTTTAGGTCCCACAACTTGATAGTCTGGTCATCGCTGCCACTAGCGAGAAAGCGACCATTAAGACTCAAAGCCACTGATCTTATTGCATTGGTATGACCATGTAATGTATTGAGACAGTGTCCATTGTTTAGGTCCCACAACTTGACAGTCTTGTCATCGCTGCCACTAGCTAGAAAGCGATTATTAGGACTCAGAACCACTGACCTTACCCAGTTAGCATGTCCATGCAAGGTATTGAGACAGTGCCCATTGTTCACATTCCACAATTTGATCGTTTTATCACAACTGCCACTGATTAAAATGTGATCATCGACGTTAAAGGTTACGGATAGGACCCCATTGATATGTCCTTGCAGGGTATTGAGACAGTGTCCATTGTTTAAGTCCCACAACTTGACAGTCTGGTCATCGCTACCACTAGCGAGGAAGCGACCATCTGGGTTGAAAGCGATTGAATTTACCCCGTTGGTATGGCCTTGGAAGGTATTGAGACATTGACCATTGCTTACATTCCACAACTTGACAGTATGGTCATCGCTACTACTAGCGAGGAAGTGACCATCTGGACTGAAGGCTACTGACCATACTGCATTGGTATGGCCTTGCAAAGTGTTAAGACATTGACCATTGTTCACGTTCCACAATTTAACTGTCTGATCGCGGCTGCCACTAGCCAGGGTGCGACCATCATGACTGAAGACTATTGATGATACAGGATCAATGTGACCTTTGTAGTTAAAAAATAGTCGACCATCGGAAACTTGCCTTTGGAAAATTTGTCCATCACTAGTTCCTACAGCCAATATTTTTCCATCAGGATGGAATGCAACCGAAAAAACAATATCAAATGACTTAGCAAAAGCAGATTTGGCAATATCAACGCCTGTGAAATCTACATCTTGCAGACTTACATCCGAAAGATAAGCTTGCCAAATAGCTAATTGAGAAAAATTGTAATTGCTCAAATCCCAATTTAAGTGGCGCAGTAAATTTATTATGTTTCCTCCAAAATACCCTCGCAGGGGAGGGTTCTTTGCTCTGACAATGTCCATAAAGATTTTTATTCGTTTCTGAAGAATTTTCTGTTGGCTGTAGGCTAACAGGTGATCGGCAATTGGCTGGAGGATTAGCCGCTCCTGACTTTCTCGTAAATATTCCTTCGCCGTCGCCATTATCAAGACGTGACTATTTAACAGCCCAATCTTACCATCCCAAATCTCCTCGCATATTTTCGTTACCAACTGATCGGTCATATACTCCATCACTACGTTCTGGAGCGTAAACACCGCGCCACTCTGCTCAACCAACGACCGTCGTCGTAGAGATCGTAAAGCCAGCATTAGCTCACGCCTAGATATCGATTCTACCAAATCATCAAGCAGCATCTCACGTGAAACAGGCTCACGTTCAATTGCTAGCCAATACATCAGCGATTGCTCCAATGCAGAGAGGCGGGTAAATTGCTCATCAAGGACATCCCCAATACGGCCAAAAATAATGGCTTCATCAGTTAAGAAATAATCGATGTTACCATCGTACACCTCGCGGATCATCTCGGCGACGATGTTGAGGGCCAGAGGGTTGCCGGAGTAGTGTTGGACTAAAGTTTCCCAAGCGTCATTCGAGCCGGTCAGACGTTTGCCGGCTAAAATCTGGCGGCCTTCCTCTATCTGTAAGCCGCTGAGGGGGTGAGACCGTACGGGAGCATCTTCACCTTCCATCTGACCAACTTCCCTCGGCTTTTCCCGGCTGGTGATGATGACGCAGCTTGTGTGTTGGCTTTCGCCCAGTCGTTGGATAAGTTGGCCATAATCCTCGTAGCCGGGACGGTAGTGACCGGCGTGGCCTTCTTGGAGAATTGCCTCGGCATTGTCCAGGATGAGTAAGCATCGTTGGGTTGCCAGGTAGTGAATAAGGCGGGTAATGACTTTGTCGGTGCGTTCCGGCAGGTCGATCTCCTGTTGATCGGAAAGGAATTGGATGCACTCCGTCAGGAGTTCGCGTAGGGGTGGCGCGTTACGCAGCGAGCGCCACATGACGTACACGAACTTATCGGCGGTTTGTCGGACCAGTTTGGTAGCCAGTGCCGTTTTGCCGATACCACCCATTCCCAACAAAACAACCAAACGGCAGTTGTCGTCGGCTAACCACTGACTGAGGGTAACCAGGTCATCATAGCGACCGTAGAAAGCGCTGACATCCGGCGCCTCGCCCCAATCCTCGTGGCGAGTGGGAATAGTTGGATAATCGGTTTGTTCACTATCAGAGCCGTGGAACGCTGCCATCATTTCCTGAAGTTGCGCCTCCGTCAGATGGAGCGCTTCAGCAAAATGGTCCAGATAGCCCTCCGGGGGTAAACGCTCATTGCGCTCGATGCGGGAGATGGTGGTATGATCGTAGGGCAGCAAATCGGCCAATCCTTTTTGCGTGAGCAAGGCGTCTAACCGGTGGCGGCGAAGCAGTTCGCCAATGGTGAGTTGGGTCATGATACGTCTCCTTTTCTACTGCGGATCGTTTTCATCAATCGCGCCCAGTGCTTTGAGGCTCGCTTTTTGGGCTTCGGTCAGGCCGGTTACGCCGGTGATGTTCATGCGTTCGTAGGGGCGGTCGGGGCGGAGGGTTTTGATGCATTCGCCGGTTTGAACGTTCCAGAATTTAATTGTTTGATCCTCACTACCGGTAGCTAACATTTTACCATCGGGACTGAAGGCCATTGACCAGACTTGGGTAAGACCTTGGATGGTCATAATACAATCGCCAGTTGAGGTATTCCAGAATTTAATTGTTTGATCCTCACTACCACTAGCTAGTATTTTGCCATCAGAACTGAAAGCTACCGACCAAATCCCATTTTTATGACCTTGGATGGTCATAACACAATCTCCGGTTGAAATATTCCACAGTTTGATGGTTTGATCCTCACTAGCAGAGGCTAACATTTTGTCATCAGGACTGAAGGCTACCGACCAAACTCTTAGAGTATGACCTTGGATGGTCATAACACAATCTCCGGTTGAAGTATTCCACAGTTTGATGGTTTGATCCTCACTACCGCTAGCTAGTATTTTGCCATCAGAACTGAAAGCTACCGACCAAACCCTTAGAGTATGACCTTGGAGGGTCATAATACAATCTCCAGTTAAGGTGTTCCACAATTTAATGGTTTGATCCTCATTACCACTAGCTAGTATTGTGCCATCGGGATTAAATACTACTGACCAAACCTCATTTTTGTGTCCTTGGAGAGTCATAATACAATCGCCGGTTAAGGCGTCCCACAGCTTAATTGTTTGATCCTCACTACCGGTAGCTAACATTTTACCATCGGGACTGAAGGCCATTGACCAAACCCATTGGGTGAGACCTTGGAGGGTCATAATACAATCTCCAGTTAAGGTGTTCCACAATTTAATGGTTTGATTGTCACTACCACTGGCTAGCATTTTACCATCGGAATTAAATACTACTGACCAAACCCCAATTCTGTGCCCTTGAAGAGAATTAATACAGTCTCCAGTTAAAATGTCCCATAATTTAATAGTTTGGTCGTCACTGCCACTGGCTAGTATATGGCCATCAGGACTAAAGGCTATTGATCTAACTCTATTGGTGTGATTTTGAAGAGAATTAATACAATCGCCAGTTAAGGTGTCCCACAGTTTAATCAGTTGGTCGTCACTGCCACTGGCTAGCGTACGTCCGTCAGGACTAAAGACTACCGATCTGACCCAATTACTATGACCCTTTAAGGTCATAGTACAGCCTCCAGTTGAAGCGTCCCACAGTTTTATGGTTTGATCCTCACTACCACTTGCTAACGTATGGCCGTCAGGACTAAAGGCTACCGTTCTGACCCTATTGTTGTGACCTTGGAGAGTCATAATGCAATCGCCGGTTGAAGTATTCCACAGTTTAATCGTTTGATCGTTACTACCACTGGCTAACGTACGGCCATCAGGACTGAAGGCTACCGACCTAATCCAATGAGTGTGACCTTGGAGGATCATGATACAATCTCTGGTTAGGATGTCCCACAGTTTAATCGTTTTATATTCACTACCACTTGCTAACGTATGGCCGTCAGGACTAAAGGCTACCGTTCTGACCCTATTGTTGTGACCTTGGAGAGTCATAATGCAATCGCCGGTTGAAGTACTCCACAGCTTAATCGTATCGTTACTACCACTGGCTAACGTACGGCCATCAGGACTGAAGGCTACCGACCTAATCCAATGAGTGTGAGCCTTCCATATAAGTAATGATTGACCACCAGTAGAGCGTAAATAAATTTCACCGTTATCAGTCCCAAAGCATAATAAATCTCCATTCGAGTTAAAAGCTATGGATGTCACACGACCAAATCTTTGGGTAAAAACAGAATAGGCCAAATCTGCATATGCAAAATTTGCATCCTCTAGTTTTATTCCTTGTAGATAGGCCTGCCGGATAGATAAGTGAGAAAAATCAAAATCGCTGACTTTGCTTTCCATATGGATCAGTAGGTTAAGTACACTACCACCCCCATAGCTGGGAAAACGAGGTGTGAATTTTCGCAATTCCGTCAAAGAATCTTGTAAACGTTGTTTCAACCTTTCTATGGGAAGACTTGACAGCAGTTTATCGCTTAATGGTTTGAGAATAAGCCGTATCTGACTCTCTCTAACATATGCCTTTGAAGTAGCCTTCACCAATGCAAAGCGGTGGACTAGATAAATTTTTCCCAGTGTAATCTCTTCGCAAACCCGTTCGATCAGCCGTTCCGTCAAATATTCTGTAATTACATTTTGCAATGTAAAGCGCCCAGCACTTCTCTCAATCAAAGAGCGTCGCTGCAACGCTTCTAGTGCCTCCAGCAATTCTGCTGGTGAGAGCGGCTCGATGAGATCTTCACGGAGTTCCTGCAACGTCACCGGTTCACGCTCGATGGCTAACCAATACATAATATCCTGTTCCAGTTTTGAGAGCCGGGTGAACTGCTGATCCAATAAATATTTTATTTCGCCAAACATTGTGGTGATCTCCTCCAAGAAGATAGGGATATCACCGCCATACAAATCTTGAATGGTGGCTGAGACCTGACGCAAAGCCAGCGGATTACCGATGTAACGCTGCGTTAGCGCTGTCCAGGCTGCTTCGTCGCCGTGCAGCGATCTGTCCTTTAGTAAGTCGTGGCTGTCGCGTTGGGTGAGACCGGTTAATATCAGCGTTTGCACAGTAACCAGAGGCACTAACTCCCTCGGCTTCTCGCGGCTGGTAAGCAGAAGGCAACTGCGATGAGCCATACTGCCGATTTGACGCAAGAATTGACCGTAGCTTTCATATCCGTCTCGATATTGACCGGCTCGACTGCCTTCCAATAAGATGGCTTCGGCGTTGTCGAGGATAATCAAACAGCGTTTTTGGCGAAGACAATCACTAAAAAGGCGAAGCTGCCCGTCGAGATGATCGGGTAGGTCGAAAAACTGTTGATCGGATAGGAATTTGATGCAATCAAGCAGTATTTCCGGCAGGGGAGGCGCATTGCGCAGCGAGCGCCAGATGACGTAATCAAATTCGGCTTTGATCTGCTGCGCGACTTTGGTTACCAGCGTCGTTTTCCCGATGCCGCCCATACCGAGTACCGCGATGAGACGGCATCGGTCTTCAACAGCCCATTGGGTTAGTTGTTCCACCTCGGTTTGACGCCCAACAAAGATGCTGACATCCGGGGCTTGGCCCCAGTCCTCACGAGTGGTTGGTATAGACAAGTTAGCCACAGTTGGATTTTCATCACCAAGGTCTGACTTGAACACCGTTGTTAACTCGCGATGCTGGCTTTCCGTTAGATGTAGCGCCTGAGCAAACTCGGCCAGATATTCGGCGCTGGGAGGGCGCTCGTTGCGTTCGATGCGAGAGACGGTTGTGTGGTCGTAGGTGAGGAGTTGAGCCAGTTGTTTTTGGGTTAATGAAGCGTCCAGCCGATGCCGGCGGAGCAGTACTCCAATTGTCATTGGGGGGAAAGATGATGCCATAATTGCCCTCCTTGAAAATAAGATTTGTAGGACAAACTTTTGTGGTTTTAGAAATTAATCCAGGAATCACAAAGCTAGCTTTGTGATTCCTGCACTTACCCGATTAATTTGTTGATTTACAAAAGTTTGTCTACGGTAAATTTTCATTGTCGGTGTCATTTCCAATCGAGGGTGTGGTGTTTCTATTGCAATTGGTAGTGGCTAAACCCATACTACTGTAACTTGTACCGACCGTCAATACGCTAAAAGACCGAAACTTATATGTTTTGTCTCACAGTCTCAGATTTGGTGGCGGCAAAGATGTTATATTTTGATATAGGTGTTATGTTGGTCCCAATAGTCACAAACTTTTCACAGGCGGGCTTGTTCCGGAGTACTCCATCATCAGTTTAGATGGTGTAAACATATTTTCTCCCTTGTCACATTTCATTTGTCCTCACCGATCAATAACTCTAGGGCTGAACCGAGCCAGATCAATCCGAGCCAAAAAAGGAGAACCAGCGTCAGCCAGAAGAGCCAGATAAACGTGGGGCTGATAGGTTGAAGTAGATAGGCTAAGATACAAACAAGCGCTATCCGTTTAGATAGTCGAACTACACTTTTATTCACCATTTTTGTGTCCATTTGCCCTCTCTTAGATGCATTTAATAGATAAGTCGGATAAACAGCGTACAATGAAAGCCATTTGTCATGCCCGAATGTCTTTATCGGGCATCCAGCAGGGTCTTGAGGCGTAGATTCCCGCTAAAAGCATGTGGGAATGACGGGGGGTATGGATTGCACATCTTTTATCCGTTTTGTCTATAAGCCGATATCAAGCTTATCCTCCGAAAACCCACCAGGGTATAAAGATAAGCAGCCAAACGACGATAAAGATAATAGAACCGAAGACGAGGATGCAGCCGGTGGGGTCGGTGCTCATCGTGGCTCGGAGAACCGCCACAACGATAAGGATACCGATAACAATACCTAAGCCTAACATTACGAACATAAGCGCCGCTCCTTTCCTCTGGTGTTGGGAAGTTTGCTTGAACTGATCTATAATGAGTGTAATACAAAGCGATTTGATCTTCAGTCGAATATTTGCGTGTGATTTGCGCAAATTGAAAATGGCTGTCGGTGACGGATTACTCTTATGGGATTTTCTAGGAGTGAATGGAGTCGCTTTTTTGATAGCAATGCAGTAAAAAATCCCAAAAATCCCAATTATTTGAGAATCAAGGACCAAATTAAGGTATAATTAATCAAATTAACCTTAATCTAAGGGGATAGCCTTATCCTACTATTAAGGTCTCTTGACGAAACGGTTATAATAATACATGTAAACAATTTGAATATCTTGGGGAAAGTTCATGGCAGACCAAGGAAAATCGAAAAGTGTTCAGGAAAAGATAAGAGAGGCACTTGAAAAACTCGGCGAAGCTCTTGATGATTGGCTCGCCGGTGCCCGTCCTCAGCCACAACCCATTCCTGTGCCGGTCGATAGACGCCCTTATGGTAGACGAAGAAATTATTAAAACGTGACAGGTTCAAAAAGGTAGCGATAACCTGTGAAGTGTAAGGCCCTGGCGACTTTTATAAGTCGCCTTTGAGTCGTTGTTGTAAGAAACTATTATCAATCCCATGAAAGTAGATTGATGACTCACGGCTCGTAATCGACTCCCGCTGCCGCTTACTCCCGGTCGTCAATCTGTGTTTAGGAGAACACTATGACCACACCCGCTATTGACGACCTCGTTGAAGAAATATCCTCTCCCAAAGAAAAGCTTGTTGTTTTTGATACCACACTCCGCGACGGCGAACAATCGCCCGGCGCGACCCTCAATATTCACGAAAAATTAGAAATCGCCCGGCAACTCTCACGACTCGGTGTTGATGTGTGCGAGGCCGGTTTTCCCATCGCCTCGCCTGGCGACTTTGAAGCCGTGCGCCGCATCGCCGTTGAAGTCGGCCCGCTGGTTGAGGGGCGCAAAAGCGGCCAACCGATGACCATCGCCGGTCTGGCCCGCGCCAACAAAACCGATATCAATCGCGCTTACGAAGCCGTCAAGGTCGCGCCGCGCCATCGGATTCATACATTCTTAGCCACCAGCGATATTCACCTCCAGCACAAACTGAAGATTGACCGCGAAGAGTGCGTCGATCAGGTCATCCAGGCCGTCAGCCACGCCCGCAGCCTGTGTGATGATGTCGAATTTTCGCCCGAAGACGCCGGACGCAGCGATCCGCAGTTTTTAACGGTCGTACTGGGCGAGGCCATCAAGGCCGGAGCGACTACGCTCAATATTCCCGATACGGTCGGCTACACCACGCCCGATGAGTTCGGCTGGCTGATTAACTATCTCATCGAAAACACACCCGGCGGCGATACCGTTACCTGGTCAACCCACTGCCACAACGATCTGGGGCTGGCTACGGCCAATACGCTGGCCGGTGTCCGCAACGGAGCGCGTCAGGTGGAGGTTACGCTCAACGGCATCGGGGAGCGAGCAGGTAACACCAGCCTGGAAGAAGTGGTTATGGCCATTCACACCCGACCGCAGAATTTTACGGTTGAAACCAACATCGACACCACCCAAATTACCCGCACCAGCCGCATGGTGAGCGCCTACACCGGCATGCCCATCCAGCCCAACAAAGCCATTGTTGGAGCGAATGCCTTCGCCCACGAAGCCGGTATTCACCAGGATGGGATGTTGAAGCACCATACCACCTATGAAATTATGCGCCCGGAGACCGTTGGCCTGAGCGCGAGTGCGCTGGTGCTGGGCAAGCATTCGGGCCGGCACGCGTTCCGCACCCGGCTGGATGAATTGGGCTACAGCGACTTAAATGACGATGCCCTCAACCAGGCTTTTAATCGTTTCAAGCGCATTGCCGATAAAAAGAAGGTCGTGACCGATGCCGATATCGAGGCCATCATCACTGACGAGTTTTACCAACCGCGTGAGATTTGGAAGCTCAACACGGTTCATGTCTCGTGCGGTGATCAAATATCGTCGACGGCGACGGTCAGTTTAACCGATCCGCATGGGGTCGAACAGATCGATGCGGCGATTGGTACCGGCCCGGTCGATGCCGTGTATAAAGCCATCAACCGCATTGTGCAGGTGCCCAACGTACTGACGGAGTTTGTGGTGCAGGCTGTGACCGAAGGGATCGACGCCATCGGCGAGGTTACCATTCGTGTTCAGCCTGAAAACGGGCAGGGCTTTACGACTAATCCACAGACGGGTGCTCAGATTGTGCGTACCTACAGCGGCCATGGGGCCAGCACCGATATTATTGTTGCCAGTGCTAGGGCCTATATGAGCGCTTTGAACAAAATGTTGTCGGCCCACGAGGAAACATCGGCCACCATTCAACAAAAGGCCGTTTAAATAGTCTATTGCAACCGGAGATTGGTTCAGTTTTGCGTTTGGTCAAAAGATTACCTCAAATGGGCAGACTATTTGATTGTAACATTACCTTGGTAAAGAAAACTGGACCAATCTATTACAGCGCTACCCTGGCGGTTTGGCCAGGTCAAAACCGGTCGAATCGCCAGCATCAATCCTGTAGTAAAGGTGGGTGTGCTTTTTTGAAAACTCGGTTATGATGTGTCTTGTAAAACCGTTCAACATAGAACTATATTTTCGCTAAAGTTTGATAAGTGTGATATAATACTGATTGTCATTGACCAGCCCGCGCCGGCAATGAACGTAACCATAATTTAATTTTTTCACCATGAAGTCGCTTGGACCCACCCGGGCCGGGACGACGCTATCGCATCGTGGTAGATGCTCTACCCTTGTCTTGGCGCACGTCTTGTGCTTGGTTGGCCTTGCGGCTTCAGCTGCAGGGCTTTTTTGTTGTCTTGCAAAAAAAACAAAATACATTATGTACAAGGAGAGCAGAGATGTCCAAGAAAGTATCTATTTTAGAGCTTCAACAGAAGAAAGTTGAACAAAAACCTATCACAATGTTGACAGCCTATGATTATCCGGGCGCGAAGTTTGTTGACGAAGCCGGCATCGATATGATATTGGTCGGCGATTCGTTGGCGATGACCGTTCTGGGCCATCCTAACACCGTTTCGGTGACAATGGATGAAATGTTGCATCACTGCAAGGCTGTAGCCCGTGGCGCGGAAAGGGCTTTTCTGGTGGGTGATATGCCGTTTATGTCATACCAGGTCAGCGTTAGCGAGTCGATTCTAAACGCGGGCCGCTTTTTGAAAGAGGGCGGCATGGATGCCATTAAGCTGGAAGGCGGCCGGGAAGTGGTCGAAACCGTCCGGGCGATTGTCAATGCCGGTATTCCGGTGGTTGGTCACCTGGGTTTAACGCCGCAGACGGCCACAAAGTTGGGTGGTTTCAAGGTGCAAGCCAAAACGGCAGAGGCCGCCAAGCGTCTTATTGACGATGCTCTGGCACTGCAAGACGCCGGCTGTTTCGCTATCGTGCTGGAAGCCATTCCGGCACCCATCGCCACGGCGGTGAGCAAGAAGCTGGCTATCCCGACGATTGGTATTGGGGCCGGGGTTGGCTGTGATGGACAGGTGTTGGTGTTCCACGATGTGTTGGGCATGTTTGATCGCTTTACGCCCAAATTCGTTAAGCGCTACGCCGAACTGCGTCAACCGATTATCGAAGCCTTCCAGGCCTATCGCGACGAAGTTGAAGCACGCACTTTCCCCACCGATGCCCATAGTTTCTCTATATCGGAAGAAGAGTTACGCCAACTCAATGGTCACGTCAGCAAAGAACTTAACTTGGTAGGTGAGTAGGCGATTATGGCCAGTAAATCATCTCTCAACATTGTGGTTTTTGGCGTTGGGGCCATGGGATCGCTTTTTGGTAGCCGCTTAGCCCGGGTGGCAAACGTAACCTTGTTTGGTCACTGGCCGCAGCAGATTGCGGCGCTGCAAGAACAGGGATTGACCGTAATGCACCCCGATGGTCGCGAATCGCGTCATACGCTCAACGTTACCAATGATTTGAGTCAGGTGCCGGCGGCTCACATCGCCCTTATTTTGGTTAAGAGTTATCAGACGGAACGCGTGATGAGCGAGGTTACTCAGGTGCTGCGGCCTAACGGCATCGCCATTACGCTGCAAAATGGCCTGGGTAATTTGGATCAGTTGGCAAAGGGCGTTGGACAAAAACGGGCTGTACAGGGTGTAACCGCACAAGGGGCTACCATTGTAGAGCCAGGGCTGTTGCGCCACGCCGGGGAGGGACTGACCTATCTGGCCCAATCGTCGGGTCAGGAACGCCAGGTGGCGCGGGCCGCGAAGTTGTTCAACAAAGCCGGTTTTGCCACCGAAATTGTCGATAATGCCGACAGCGTTATCTGGGGAAAATTGGCGATCAATGCCGGCATCAATCCCCTTACCGCGCTGCTTAATGTGCCCAATGGCTTTTTAGCACAGGATGAAAAGTTACAGCGCCTCATGTCGGCAGCGGCCAGTGAAGTAGCACAGGTTGCCAGGGCACAGGGTATCAACCTGCCTTTTGCCGATGTGACCTCGAAAACAACCGAAGTGAGCCAAGCCACGGCCAGCAACCGCTCGTCGATGCTGCAAGATATGAGCCGCTCGGCACCAACCGAGATCGAAGCAATCTCCGGGGCGGTGGTGCGTTTTGGTCAAAGCCTGGGTATTCCGACACCCATCAATAAGTTTTTACTGTGGGCCATCAAGACCAAAGAGGCCGGTCTGTTGAATTTAAGCCTGGAAGGATTGCAGGCTGAGCTAGCGAATATTTAACAGGTAGTTGTGAAAAAAAGGAGTCCGAAGGTTACTTTGGACTCCTTTTTAATTTGTGTTAAATTATATAGGACTACGCAGTTCCAGACCCTAAAGGTTTCCGAAGTCATTTATCAAGCAAAATTCTA
>JAGRBZ010001077.1 GCA_020433805.1 Anaerolineae bacterium | reverse complement strand
GACCGCGCCGCTCGACCCAGACGCGATGCGCCGCGCGAGATCGCCCTGGAGTTTCATGGTCGTTTGACCGCGCAGGATCGCCGCGTCGTCCTCGACGCCAAGTTCACCCTCGACGAAATTCATCCGCGGGCTGCCGATGAAGCCGGCCACGAACCGGTTCGCCGGTTTGTTGTAGGTCTCCTGCGGGGAACTGTACTGCTGCAGCTTGCCTTCGCTCATGATCGCGATGCGGTCCGAAAGCACCATCGCCTCTTCCTGATCGTGCGTCACGAAGATAGTGGTGGTGCCGAGTTCTCGCTGCAACCGCTTGATTTCAGTACGCGTGTTGAACCGGAGCAGCGCGTCGAGGTTCGAGAGCGGTTCGTCCATGAGAAAGACGTTCGCGTCCCGGATCAGCGCCCGGCCGAGCGCGACGCGCTGGCGCTGACCGCCCGAGAGCTGACTCGGGCGACGTTGCAGCAATCGCTCGAGACCGAGCACCTCTGCGACTTGCTGCACCCGCTGCTTCATTTCTTTTTTCGGCGTGTGGCGCATCTTGAGCGCGAACGCCAGATTGTCCTGCACATTCATGTGCGGATAGAGGGCGTAGTCCTGAAACACGAGTGCGGAATCCCGATCC
>JAGRBZ010001076.1 GCA_020433805.1 Anaerolineae bacterium | reverse complement strand
CCGCCAGTTCGAGGCCATGGGCGCTGCAACGCTCCTCCACCAGGTCGATAAACAGCTGGCACAGCGCCTTGGACTTGTCCCGAACCACGCCCATGTCGGCATCATCCCAAACGTCAAGGGCCGCATCGAGGGCCGCCAGCGAGATGATCGGCTGTGTGCCGCACTGGTTGCGGATGATGCCGGATGCCGGCGTGTAGGTGAGGTCGAAGGCAAAGGGATCGGCATGGCCCCACCAGCCGGCAAGAGGCGGTGCGACCTTGTCCTGCAATTCTGGCCGCACATAGAGGAAGGCTGGCGCGCCGGGACCGCCGTTGAGATATTTGTAGGTGCAACCGAGCGCGAAATCGGCTCCGACATCCACGATGTCGACCGGTATGGCACCGGCCGAATGGGCGAGGTCCCAGATCGTCAGTGCACCGACGGAATGGGCCTTCTCGGTCACCGCCTTCATATCGTGGCGGCGCGCGGTCTTGTAGTCGACCTCGGTCAGCATGGTGATCGCCACGTCCATGTTGATCGCGTCCATCACCTCCTCGGGCGCGACGATCTTCAGCTCGTAGCCGTCGTCCATCAGGTCGCGGAAGCCTTGCGCCACGTAGAGGTCGGAGGGAAAGTTGCCG
>JAGRBZ010001075.1 GCA_020433805.1 Anaerolineae bacterium | reverse complement strand
GATCGGCACCGTCGCTGATCCGCAGGATCCTGGCCGATTTCGGGGCCGGCAGGGAGCTTCGATCCACCTTGCCGTTCGGCGTCAGCGGGAAGGCATCCAGCGTCACGAAATGCGCCGGTACCATGTATTCCGGCAGGGCCGCGGCCAGCGTCTTGCGCATCGCGGCATCCGCCAGCGGCGAAGAAAGGCGGACATAGGCCACCAGCCTTATATCGCCGGGTACATCCTCGCGTGCCATCACCACGGCCTGGGCAACGCCGCCAAGCGCTTGCAGGCGTGCCTCGATCTCGCCAGGTTCGATCCGGAAGCCGCGCAGTTTGACCTGATGATCGGTGCGGCCAAGGAAATCCAGCGTGCCGTCGCTGCGCCGGATCACCCGGTCGCCAGTCTGGTACATCCGCGCCGGTCGCTCGGGATCGCCCGAGGCGAACGGATCGGCGGGGAAGCGTTCGGCGGTCAGGTCCGGGCGCTGCCAGTAGCCACGCGCCACCCCGTCGCCGCCGATATACAATTCGCCCGCACTGCCGATCGGCACGGGCTGGCGATCGCCGTCCAGCACATACATCGCCGTATTGGCCACCGGCAGGCCGATACTGGCCGTGCCCGCCGCGCCATCCGCCG
>JAGRBZ010001074.1 GCA_020433805.1 Anaerolineae bacterium | reverse complement strand
GATCACGCCCAAAATTGCTTCAGCCTCAAGATTAATTCGGATTTGCGTTTTACTATCCAGGGGTCGTTGCAAACTGCACGTATCCAAATATATTTTCATAAGGACAGTATATCATAATCCTGGTTTTGTGAACAAGGAAAACTACTTCTTAAACGCTGCATCCCGCTCCTTTCGGCGCTGGACTGCTGCCGTCTTGGCTTGCTCCTGCACATTATTGGCTCTCACCAATGCCTCTACCTCAGACGCCCCTTGCTCCAACATTTCCGCCGGAAAACCGTTGGTCGCCAACGCCGCAGCAATCTCAGGCTGGTTCTGGGCCACCTCAAATAAATTCCGCTGCCAGGCCACCACCTCATCCAGCTTCGCGGTTCGGCGCGGTCGCGAAATCTCACTGGTGCCGTTGCCGTTCTTGCGCCGCTTATGCAACCCCAACGCATTCAGTCGATCCGTTTGCCCTTGAAATAACACCACGCACGTGCGCGCCAGCGAACTACTTTGTTGCCACATCTTCTCACGCTGACTCATATAGCTGTTGGTCGCCCCTAACTTGGTCGACTCGGCTTTCTCTTTCGCCCGCCCGGCCCCTTTGGCCGTGTTCAATAGCGACTCACCGTACGCCCA
>JAGRBZ010001073.1 GCA_020433805.1 Anaerolineae bacterium | reverse complement strand
CTACACCGCCATGATGCGCTACCTACTCGGCATCACCGACGAAACCCGCCAGCAGCGCCGCGATGAAGTACTCTCCACCACCCTGGCCGATTTCAAGCACTTCGCCGATGTCCTCAGCCAGGTCAACGAAGTCGGTCGCGTCGTCGTTCTCGGCTCTCTGGAAGCCATTACCGCCGCCAACCAGCAGCGCGGCGGCCATTGGTTGACGGTTCATAAAGTATTATAGAAGAGACAAGGAGATGAGGAGACTGGAGACTAGAGATTGGAGACTATATCATCCAATCTCCTAATCTCCAGTCTCTAATCTCCATTTACTAATTACCCCATGCCCATCCTAACCCAAAACTTCTTCACCCGCCCCACCCTCACCGTCGCCCGCGAGCTGCTGGGCCAACACCTGGTGCGCGACCTCGACGGGCAGCGGTTGAGCGGCATCATCGTTGAAACCGAAGCCTACGTCGGCCCGGACGATACGGCCAGCCACGCCAGCAAGGGACGCACCCCGCGCAACGGGGTTATGTTCGGCGTGGCGGGGATCGCCTATGTCTATTTGATTTACGGCATGTACTCCATGCTCAACGTCACCACCGAGCAGCCCGACTTTCCCGCCGCCATCCTCATC
>JAGRBZ010001072.1 GCA_020433805.1 Anaerolineae bacterium | reverse complement strand
CAAGGCCTCTCGCAACCGTTTGACATGAACGTCCACCGTGCGCTCCTCAATGAACACATGGTCGCCCCAGACCTTGTCCAGCAACTGTGCCCGGCTATGGACGCGCTCAGGGTGGGTCATGAAAAAATGCAGCAACTTGAACTCGGTCGGCCCAATTTTCAGGGCGTTTCCTTGAAACGAGACGCGGTGCGTCGCAGCATCCAGAGCCAGCGCCCCCACGGACACGCTCTCCTGGGCCTGTTCCGGTGCGCGGCGACGCAACACCGCGCGGATGCGCGCCAGCAATTCCTGGGTGGAAAACGGTTTGGTGATGTAGTCGTCCGCTCCAGCGTCCAGCCCGGCAACCTTGTCTGGCTCATCTCCACGGGCTGTCAACATCAAAATGGGAACTTGCTTTGTGCGGCTGTTGGCACGCCACTTGCGCGCCAGCTGCAGGCCACTCTGGCCAGGCAGCATCCAGTCGAGCAGGATCACATCCGGCAGGACCGCGTCTAGTTCGCGCTGGGCGGCTTCACCATCTTCGGCCCAAAACGGCTGAAAACCGTTGTGGCGCAGATTCACGGAAATCAGCTCCGCAATCGCTGGTTCATCTTCCACAATAAGCACACGGGGTAGTTTTCTC
>JAGRBZ010001071.1 GCA_020433805.1 Anaerolineae bacterium | reverse complement strand
AGAGTTGGTTTGAGGCAGTAGTGGGTGCGCCCAAAAATATTCTTCACTGCCGGCGTCGTGAACGATGGTTAACTGCTGGGTGCGAGCCGCTCTGGCAATGACGCTGTGTGGGTGGTTGAGTGGGATGTCGAGGCTATCGGTTTTGATCAGATTTTGCATACCTTCACCCGAGCCGGCTCGTAAAACGATCACTTCATTGGTTTCATCAATTAAAAACACATGGACCTGATACAGATTAAACCGGGTTTGCAGCAATATAGCGGCTTCGTGTAGTAAGCGTTCTAAATCTGTACTGACTTTTGAAAGTTCGCTAACGGCGGAAATAACGCTCTGACTGATTTCTAACTCCTGGGTTCTCTCTTCCAGGCCGGTTAGGAGTTTACTTACCTGTTCAGCCATCGTGTTGAAGCTGGCCGCCAGCACCCCGATTTCGTCGGCGGTTTGAATATTAGAGCGGGCCTCGAGATCGCCTGTAGTGAACTCGGTGACGGTGGCGGTTAAATCGACCAATGGCTTGGCCAATAGGTTGCCGACGACAAAGGCAATCGCCGCCACACCTCCGGCAATGGCAATCGCCAGAAACAGGGCGGTGCGAATTTGGTTTTGGATGGGGGCCAGGAAA
>JAGRBZ010001070.1 GCA_020433805.1 Anaerolineae bacterium | reverse complement strand
TACGCTGTTCCAAAGTTGACAGCCATTTATTGGCCATGAGCAGCGTTGATTGGCTTCAAAAGGTCGTTTTAGGGCCTCAAATAGCTGCCCCTGACTTTATGCGTTCAACGACGTAACTTCTATAGTATTTATTCCCGCTCGTATTATGATAATACCATGAAATAGTTACATTTCAGTTACAGGATGAGGTTGTGTTGACACGTCGGGTTTGCATGGCATTTCGACACGCTTGCGAGGAGGAACTTCTACCCATTTTCGATGGCAATCGGTCGTTAGCGGAGATTTCGCGCTCATTCCTCGCTCGAAGCATGTCCTGAGCGAAGCCGAAGGATGGCATTATCCCTCATCGGTTAGGCCCATGGGAACATACCCTAATAAAATCATCGTGTCCGCTAGCGAGATGTCCTTCCCGGCAAAAAATTACCGTGCTTCGCTAGCGAAACGTCCTTTCCGGCAAGAATTTAGCGTTCTCCGCTAGCGAAACGTCCTTTCCGGCAAGAATTTAGCGTTCTCCGCTAGCGAAACGTCCCTTCTGGCAAGAATTTAGCGTTCCCCGCTAGCGAAACGTCCCTTCTGGCAAATCGATCACTATTCTTCGCTAGCGAAACGTCCCTTCTGGCAA
>JAGRBZ010001069.1 GCA_020433805.1 Anaerolineae bacterium | reverse complement strand
GCCGATTGGCCGCCGCACGCCGCCAGTGTCAATATAACCATTGTGATAACAAAAATTCTTTTCAACATGATATTCTTCTCCTTTTGGTGGTAGAACATAATGCCGCCAAGCCGCACCCCAAATTGGAACACAGATTAGGCGGATCAAATAGGAACAATAGAGTTAGTCTAATCTCCAAATATGCAGATGTTGCACAGAACCGCCGCAGAAAAACTATAACTTTCTTAACGACGTTCTTACCAGTTTTGTCGATGTTTATGAAAAGTTTTTTAGAAAAAGCTGAGAGAATGCTGAGGGATTGTTGGTGGGTGGGTGGGATGGTTTGATAGTTTGTTGGTTTGTTGGTTGGTGGGTTGGTTAATTCATTGATTGGATGGTTGGGTAGTTGGGTGGGGGACTGGTTGGGCTAATAGAAACCAACCACCCCCCATCGAACTATCAAACCATCCCCCCTATCTAACCAACTGCGGATGAAACATCGCGTTGAAGGCGGCGAGGTTCTCGATATAGGGGACATGGGCGGTATCCGGGATAACCACCTCGCGATAGGAACCGCCGGCGGCGGCGTATTTCTCCAGAACAGCGCGAGTCTGGCCGAGCATCGGCTGGGGCGGGTAAACGTC
>JAGRBZ010001068.1 GCA_020433805.1 Anaerolineae bacterium | reverse complement strand
TCAGAAGGTTGCTAACTGACAATTACGGAGTCTCTTGACATGCGTCCCGCTTTATCGTCGCGACTGTTTAAGGAGTATAACGGGGCGGCGGATAAGCCGAAGGCTTTGACGGCCGATATCGGCTTGATCCGCGTGGTGGTGCGGCGCAAAGCACCCAGCACCCATGCGGATTAGTATCCGCCGCCCCGTAGTGCGGGCGTGAAGCTTCCGCGATAACGCCAATTCAGCCGACTTGGCTAAGCAGGAGTGGAGCCGAGATCGACTTGGAGCGACTTGTTAAACAATTTCGACAAGTTTTTCCACAATGCCTTTACCATAAGTTGGTGGAGGCAATAGCTTGCCTTCTGTCTTCCACAGCGTCAACCATTCTTCAACGATTTCACAGAGATCAGAATATACTTTCTTCTCATCTTCACCATGGCAGCATGGTCCAATAATTCCTGGGCATTGACCAATAAAGCATTGGTCCTCATCTGACCATTCAACGATTTTCAGATACCTCGCGCTATCGTTCATTGCTTAGCCTCTCCAATTTTCTGCTTAACTTCTCGCTCTTGGTAACTTTTTGCATCATCACCAAGTTTTCCAGAAATAGTAATCCGGGTTCCAGATGGGTGCTCGTA
>JAGRBZ010000106.1 GCA_020433805.1 Anaerolineae bacterium | reverse complement strand
GTTATGGACAACTTGAATACCCATAAATTTGCCTCCCTTTATGAAGCTTTTCCACCGGCTGAAGCGCGGCGCATCATGGATAAACTGGAAATCCATTACACTCCCAAACATGGCAGTTGGCTCAACATGGCCGAAATTGAACTGAGTGTGCTTCATCGACAGTGTTTGAATGCCCGTATCCCTGACCAACCCACTTTAATCGAAAAGGTTGCTGCCTGGGAAAAGCGTCGCAACTCTCAGGAGGCAACTGTTCATTGGCGTTTTACCACTGATGATGCTCGCATTAAGCTGCATCGTCTTTATCCGACTTTAGATGTTTGCTGAACTACTAGGACAACGCCGCCAACAATGTCTTTGCCTCCCGCAAATCAACTGTGTCAAAGCCCTCCGTAAAACGGTCGTAAAGCTCGGCCAGCAACGGCCGGGCCTCTACCCCTTTGCCCTGCGACTGCCACAGCCGGGTCAGGCTGACCGTCGCCCGCAACTCCAACGATTTGGCTTCTTGCTGACGGGCCACTTCAATCGCCTGTCGAAAACAAGCCTCAGCTTCAGCTGTTGCCTCAGCCTTTAACAACAACGCTCCTTTGAGCCGGTACAATTCGGCTTCAAATACGCAATCGCCTGGTCGAGCGACCTCGGCCAGGGCTTCTGTCACAACCTCTAGTCCGGCTTGAGACTCTCCGGCTACCCAATGAGCCTCAGCCAGCAAGGCCAGGTAAAGTGAAGACATCATTCTCACATCAATCGCTTGCAGTGAGGAAATCCCCTGGCGCAGCAGCCTAATTCCCTCTGTCGTCTCTCCCCGGCTGGCTAGCGCCCATCCTTTGCAGACCGTACCCCAGCCCAGGTAATATGGAAAGCCATACTCGGTCGAAAGGGTTATAAGTGTCTCGGCTTGTTTCTCAACACGTTGGGCCTCCCGGCGCAGGACATGGATTAGGCAAAATCCATCGTGTAGGGTGGCGGCCAGCGTTAAGGGGTGAGATAGTTCCTCAGCCAAGGCCAGGGCTTCACCGACCATCCTGAGCGCGCGTTCCGGGAAGCCAAGTATCCATTGCGCTACGGCCCCAAAATTCAAGATTTGCGGCTTGAGTTCCAACCCATATTGTGAAATCTGGTCGGGTTGGAGTTTGGGGTCGCACCAGAGAAGCCCCTGTTCTACATGGGTGTAGGCGCGGGCAGGCTCGCCTTTAGACAATAGAACCATAACAATTGAAAAGTGCGCCCAGCTCAAGGGGCCCGGCCCCCGGACTTGCTCAGCGATGCGCACGGCCTGCTCGGCCAGTTCATAACTGGTGGCGTTCTCGGCCCGAACGGCATAAATACGGGCCAAACCGACCAGGACTTGGGCCAACTCAGGCGTCTCGCCCAATTGCCGACAGATGGCCAGCGCCCGGCTGTACGTTTCTTCGAGTTCTGAGGCGCTAAAGCCCTTGCTGGCTCTTAGGGGTATCGCCAGGGCCAACAGCAGTTCAAGCTCTTTATGAGCCCGTTTGGCCGTTGCCGGGAGCGTTTTAAGGAGTTCCAGCCCGCGGGTAAGGTGATTAATCGCTTCAACATTCGCGGATTGTCGCAAAGCCTTATACCCGGATTGGCGCAGATAATCGACAGCCTGCTCCGTCAGTCCGGCCTGCTCAAAATGGCGGGCTAACTGGACCGCCACCGGCTCAGTCTGTTCCCCATATAGGGTCTCCAACGCCAGGCCGACGGCCTCGTGCAGATAAGCCCGCTCCAGTTCATCCAGATTCTGGTACAGGTAATGCTGGAACAGGTGGTGCCGGAAACGGTAGAAAGACAGACGCTGCTGCCCCACCCTGTCCAGCGCCTGGGCCGTGACCAGCCGATGCTGTTTATCCAGTTCCCGGCTCAACTGCTGCACCAGATCCCGTTCGTTCAACTGCTGGATGCGAGCCACCGCCTCAGCCGTAAAGGTCTCACCTTCGACGCTAGCCACGGTCAGTATGGCTTGCTGGTCCGCGGTCAAGCGGCTAATGCGCTGTTCGATCACGCCTTCCACCCGGACCGGTAGTTTAGCCCAATCTATCGCTGCGCCTTCCACCCAATAACCGGCCGCATCCTGGCGTAAATCCCCCCTCTCCTGCATCTCCCGCAGCAGTTCCACTGTGAACAAGGCCTGGCCCTTGGTCTGCCGGAACAGAGCCTCCCGAAACATCCGCCCCAATCGGTTGGGCTGGGTGTCGACATAGGCTTCCACAAATTGCTGCTCCTCAGCCGAGGCCAGCTCGCCCAGATCGAGCCAGATATCGCCGTGCTGCCGCTTGAGTTCGCCCATGACACCGGCTAACGGATGGCGCACCTCGCCTCGGCTCAAGGCAACTTCGTCCGGCCGGTAGGAGCCAATGATTAGAATCCGGTCATTCCCCACTTCCCGACACAAGTGAAAGAGCAGGGCATTCGAGGCGGTATCCACCCAATGCAGGTCTTCCAGGATGAGCAAAAGGGCGTATTGAGCAGCCACGGTTTTGAGCAGGGCCGTGTACTGCGTCAGGATCTGTTTTTGTTGTAAACCAGGGCTGGGAGCGGGAGTAATCAGGGTTCTTAACTGCTGCACCCAGGGCACGTCAGGGGGTGCAAAGGTAGCTGCCCGCTCCAGCAAGGGTTCAGCCAGGACAAGACTGCCGATTAAGTCAGGTGACTGTTTTACCAGGGCCGGTACGGTCAGCGACATTAACTCCCATAGCCGCCGGGCGTGCTCTGACGTGATTAAGCCGGCCGCCCATTTGGTTTCCACATCACCCATCAGCATATTCAGGGCTTCGCGAAAGGGTAGATAGGGGTCGCCCAGGCCGGTGTGGGCATTGCAGTAACCACTAACGACGACCAATTCAGGATCGGCGGCCTGGGCGCGCCGGATGAACTCGTGCACCAGCGTGGTTTTGCCCCGGCCGGCGCCACCGATAACGAACAGGATTTGGCCTTGGCCAGACCGGGCCGCGGCCAAGGCCGTCTCTAACTCGGCCAATTCTCGCTCGCGGGTGACAAAGACAGGGGGTGGTTTATCGAGGTCTGTTTCTGGAGCCAGGAAAGAGGGCGGCGAGGTCGTCGCGACGGGGGCGGATGAGACCGCCGGGGAGCGGACGGCGGCTGGTGGGGACACAGAAAGATCGGGATAGAATTCTGTTCGAGCAAAAACAATAAAGCGCTCGTATTCCTCTGGCGCAATGTTTAGATGGGCTGCCAATTGAGCGGCCAACACTTTGGAAGGACGCCGTTCGCCCGCCTCAATTTTGCGCAGCGTGGAGACCGTGCAGCCGGCCTGCCGGGCCAATTCTTGTTGGGTCAAGTCCAACCCGCGACGGCGTCGCCTGAGCCACTCCCCGAAAGGGATATCACCCGTCATCTTCCGCCCTCCCACTAACTATGACGGTATTATAGTCTCCGGCAGAGGTTGTGTCACTTTTTGTATCGCTAATGGTGGCTCTGAGAGACCTTACGTTTAACCCTAAATTGTGGTTCAATGAGGGTGTTGTTGTTAAGAATTAAACGTCTCATCAAAATAAAGTATAGAATAGGAGCGTAAGCTATGCGATCACATTTTACATTTAAGCGCTTTAGCCTGAAAGCGATTCGGCAAACCGTAAATCCGCGTTGGGTGATAGCGCCGGCCATCTGTTGTGCCGCGCTGACCTTTTTCGCGCTGACCGTCCAGGCTCAAGACCCGGCTGAGGAGACAAAGCTCGACAGAGCTTCAGCCGCCATTGCCGCAGCCGAGGTCTCCGATGACAAGGCGATAGTCCGTGACTCGGCCTTTCTCGCTGCTAATCCGGAATTACTCAAGGTGCAGACCACCGCTTTTGTAAGGAACGTGTCTGACTCAACCTATCTGGCGGCCAATCCGGAATTGTCCGTTGTGCGCCGCTACAGTGCTGCTCTGGATTTGAGCTTTGGTCACTGACCAACGAATTGAGTATAGCACCTTTCTCCCCCTTTTCAACCGGTGGGCTATCGGCTATAATGGGTGACATAAGACAAGGGGTAGGTAGTAGGGAGTAGGGAGTAGCCAAAACCAGACCTGACAGGTTTTACACGACTCGGGTGGGCGACTATTACGGGGCATCGGCCCAATCGTTACGCCCAACGTTTACGATGAAAACCTGTCAGGTCTTCGGTCTTGACGCCCCCTACTCCCGCCTCCCTACCCCCGCCTTACAACAAGGAGCCACCCATATGCCTAACCCGACGCCGGTCCAAGAGTTTATTCGCCGCTGGCAAGCCTCCGGGGCTGCCGAGCGAGCCAACTTCCCCCAATTTGCGGTGGAGTTGTGCGACATTCTGCACGTGCCTCACCCCGACCCCACCACCCCCTACGACGACCGCAACGCCTACGTTTTTGAGCGATCCGTGCCGCTGCCCCACGGCAGCACCGGCCGCATCGACCTCTACAAGCGGGGCTGCTTTGTGCTGGAAGCCAAGCAAGGCAGCGACCAAAGCGACGCGCCCGAAGCCTTTTCCGAGGCCGCGCTGCGCCGCTACCAGCGCCGCAAAAAAGGCACGGCCGTACGCGGCACGGCGGCCTGGGACACGGCTATGGAGCGGGCCAAGCAGCAGGCCCAGGCCTACGCCCGCCACCTGCCCCCCGCCGAAATCCGCGAGGGCCGCCCACCCTTCTTAATGGTGGTCGATGTCGGCAACACCATCGCCCTCTACGCCGAATTTACCCGCACCGGCGGCAGCTACACCCCCTTCCCCGACCCCCACACCTACCGCCTGGCCCTGGCCGATTTGCAGGACGACAACGTGCGCCACCTGCTGCACCAGGTCTGGACCGACCCGGTTAGCCTCGACCCCGCCCGCCGCAGCGCCCGCGTGACCCGCGACATCGCCGGGCGGCTGGCCCAACTGGCCCGCTCGCTGGAAGCAGCCCACCCCCCCGAAGCCGTCGCCAACTTTTTGATGCGCTGCCTCTTCACCATGTTTGCCGAAGATGTGGAACTGCTGCCCAACCGCAGCTTCACCCACCTGCTGGCCGATATCCAGCGCGACCCGACCAGCTTCAAGCCGATGCTGGAACACCTGTGGCAAACGATGAACACGGGCGGCTTCTCCGTTATCCTGCGCACCCCGGTGCCGGAGTTTAACGGCGGCCTCTTTGCCGAACCCGACGCCCTGCCCCTGAGCGCCGACCAAATTCAACTGCTGATCGAAGCCGCCCAGGCCGACTGGCGCGACGTTGAACCGGCCATCTTCGGCACGCTGCTGGAGCGGGCGCTCGACCCGGTCGAGCGGCACAAGCTGGGTGCCCACTACACCCCCCGCGCCTACGTCGAGCGGCTGGTGCAGCCGACCGTCATCGAGCCGCTGCGGGCCGAGTGGGAAGCGGCCCAAACCGCTGCCCTGCTGCTGGCCGACGAGGACAAAAGCCAGCAGGCCATCGCCGAAGTGGAGAAGTTCCAGCAGCGGCTGGCCACCGTTAAAATATTGGACCCGGCCTGCGGCTCCGGCAATTTCCTGTACGTCACCCTGGAACAGCTCAAGCGGCTGGAGGGTGAGGTGCTCAACACCCTGCGCGAGCTGGGCGAAAGCCAGACGATGTTTGAGATGGAAAGCGTCATGGTCACCCCCCGCCAATTCCTGGGCATCGAGGTTAACCCCCGCGCCGCCGCCATTTATCGGCACGGCCCGGATGCGCGATGCCTTGGGCGATGGCTATACATACCTAGTATACACTTGAACCAGGCATATTTCGCCAGTACTATTAGATCGTAATGCCCAAAATGAGGACAGGTATATCAATATCCGCCACGCCTCGATGTTCTAAATCCCATACAAACTGCTCAAAATACGAGACTCCCGTAGACATTTCGTTAGCCAATTCTTTAAGCGGGACAATTTCTATACCAACGTCAATGATATCTTGGTTATGAAAGATGGTCATTTTGGCGCAGACGTTGTATACCATGAAGGCGTATTTACCGAACTGAACTTCCACCCCCACTCTATGTTTAACAAAATCGATCTCTCGAAACGCTCCACGAGCAGCATCAGGGGCTTCGTAATCTGAAGTATAAAACTTAGTTGGATATTTACAGGGAACCTTATACTTTTTCCAGCCTCGTTTAAAGAATTCTCGATTAAATGCTTTATTCATCGATCCTGGTTTATAAAGTATCCGACCCGGCATCGTCTTTTCTTTGCTTACTTTGGTCTTATGTTTTGTACCGTCTACCGCAGCAATTGCCGCTTTGATTTCCTCCAATTCGGCAGCAAATTTGGCTTCAATAATCTCCTTACCTTCTTTGAAAGAGTAAATACCGGCGATTCTCACTCGTAGTTTTCCTTTTTTTCCAAAAGTCTTTGCTGAGTAGCCTCTTTCCACTCAGGCGGGAGTTGGGCAACCTTTTCTTTGCCGGTAGGTTTGTGTACAGGTTTACCCAGGGGTCTCAACTTGAGTGTTCCATTAAAAAAAGAATTTAATCGCTCGTGGGTAATTTTGACATATTCAGTCTCTTGTTCGCTACCAATAGCTCGTCGGTTATGTTTTATTGCGGCAATGGTTGATGACCCTACTCCGGCATACGGATCAAATACCCAATCGTTTTCATTGGTTAAAGCCAAAACACATCTTTCAACTAATTCAACGGGAAATTGACAGGGATGATTTGTCTTCTCTGGATGGTTGGATTTTACATTAGGAATTTCCCAAAAGCATTCTTCCCACTCTTTGGCTAAGATATCCCACACATCTGAAGGATTCTTACCTTTTGGATTCCCAGAAGGTTTGCCTTTATTTGGTCCTTTGTAATGACGCTTGCCGGGATATTTTGAAGGGATCCGAACAGAGTCTAAATTGAATGTATATTCATTACTTTTTGTAAACCATAATATAGTTTCATAACGACCAGAAAATCGCTTTGAGGTGTGTAAGCCATGCCCAAAATGCCAGATAATTCTGTTACGCAAAAATAGTCCCAATTCTTTGAAAATTCGATAATAATAAATATCAAGAGGAAATACTTCTCCATCTTGAACAAAATTACCGACTTGCCAACATATACTTCCATCTGACCGTAGAATACGATAGAGTTTTGAAATAGTTTGGGCCTGAGTTTCTAAATATTTTTCTATCGAGACTTGATTTTCATAAGCCTTGCCTAAATTATATGGGGGAGAAGTGATAATTAGTTTCACATAATTATCGGGGATATTGTCTATTAGCTCATTCGTATCACCATTGTAGAGGATTATATCAGCTGTCGGATCAAAATAAGAGGCGAAATCCTTTTGTTTATCAAACAGGGGCAAATTGCTCATTGTCTTCTTCCGTATCTTAAATTTTAGAATATTTGTGCGATTTGCCCTTATGATACGACATTTATAATACAATGCAAAGTTACATGCGGAGCAATGCTTCTGCTTTAGACACAAGGCATTCGTGCGTTTGCTTAACTACAAATAGCCTGCGTCAGACATTTAGCTGACGTGTACTTCATAAACACGTAACAGATGCGAAGCCATTATCAATTGTTTTCTTGACTCCTGATCACCCTTGGTTTGACTCTGCGGAAGGGGCAGACATTGGAATTCCAATTTCCCCGACGCCAACGACACCCAAAAGGCCCGCATCCGGCAGCTTGCCGCAGACCTCGACGCCCACCGCCAGCGGCAGCAGGCCCAGCACCCCAAGCTGACGATGACGGATATGTACAACGTGTTGGAGAAAGTAAAGGCTGGGGAGGAAAACGAGGCTAAGGCTAAGGCTGAGGCTAAGCCTGTCCTGAGCGCAGTCGAAGGGGCTGAGGCGAAGCAGGAAAAAGACTCTCAGCCTTCGCCTCAGCCTCAGCCTTTGTCTTCGAAAGAGAAGCAGATTTACGAGCAGGGGTTGGTGGGCATCTTAAAGCAGTTGCACGAGGAATTAGACGAAGCGGTTTTTGCTGCCTATGGCTGGCCGGCGGGGTTGAGCGATGAGGACATCTTAGAAAAGCTGGTCGCCCTCAACGCCGAGCGGGCGGCGGAAGAAGCCCAGGGGCAGGTGCGCTGGCTGCGGCCTGAGTATCAAGCGCCGGAAGAAGTGGTGGTGGTCACGCAGGCTTCGCTGTTGGAGGCTGAGCCTGCCCTGAGCGCAGTCGAAGGGGCTAAGGTCAAAAGCTTGGAGAAGCAGCCGTGGCCCAAGTCGATGGCGGAGCAGGCCCAGGCCGTGCGGGCTGCGCTGGTCGCCCTCGACGGGCCGGTGACCTCGAAGCAGGTCGCCAAAGCCTTCAAAGGCGCTCGCGCCGCACGGGTCACCGAACTGCTCGAAACCCTGGCCTCGCTGGGGCAGGCTCGTCTGGTGGAGGGGGAGCGGTTTGTGGCGCAGTAGCAAGGGCAGCCCGCCAGCCAGACCTGACAGGTTTTCAACATCAAGGTTGGCGTACCCCTTAGGCCGATGTTCCGTACTGGTCGCCTGACTGAGTCTTATAAAACCTGTCAGGTCTTCGTCGCTAGGCCGATGCCCCATAACGGTCGCCTGGCTGAGTCTTATAAAACCTGTCAGGTCTTCGCCGGCAGGCCAAGCCCGCCCGGTTGAAGGCGAACGCTTCGTCGCGCAGTGATGGAAGAAGTACGGGAGATGAAGTCTACCTTTTCTACGCTAATAAGGCTTGAACTCTATTAATTAAAGCATTCGATGAAAAGGGCTTGTTGATAACTGTCTTTGGGTCCAACGTCCACTGCTCCAAGACGTCGGTAGCATAGCCTGTAATGAAAAGAACCTTCAGATCCGGCTGCTTTGCTCTTAACTGGTCAGCTAATTTGGGGCCGTACATCTCCGGCATGAGCACATCGCTTATCAGCAGGTCGAGCTTGACCGGGTTGACGTCCAAGATGGTCAGCGCCTCCGGCCCGTTTCGGGCGGCCACCACTATATAACCGCGTTTTTGCAAGATTTTAACGACGATGGCGCGGACGTCATCATTATCGTCAACGACCAGAATGGTGGCCCGGTCTGGTGTGGTGGCTATCTGCTTGATGTCTTCGTCCTGGGTCGGCCTCGTCGCTTGGTCTGTTAACAGCGGCAGAACAATCGTAAATACGGTTCCTTGATCGGGGTGACTTTCAAACGTTAAGTGTCCGCCGTATTGCGTTACAATGCCATATGCAATTGACAATCCGAGACCCGTGCCCTGCCCCTGAGCCTTGGTCGTAAAGAACGGTTCGAACACCTTGGATTGAACTTGGCTGTCCATTCCCTGCCCGGTATCGCTGACCGACAGCATCAAATTCCATCCCGACAAGGAGACGATGGTGTCGGTGGTTACGGTTAACCGTCCCCCGTCAGGCATGGCATCACGCGCATTGGCTGCCATATTAAGCAACACCTGTTCCAATTGGTTGGCATCAAACGTAACCTGGTCCGGCTCGGCCCGCAAAGTAATATCAACGGTGATATTGTCCCCCAGCAGTCCCGTCAGCAGTTGTTCCAAATTTTTAATCAGGGCGTTAACGGCTACCGGTCGAGTCTGAACGATTTGCTGGCGACTAAATGCCAGCAGTTGAGCGGTTAGTTTGGCCGCGCGTTCGGCGGCTGCTTTAATGGTATCCAAATCCGGCTTAATCGAGTCCGGTACGGCCGGGGTGCTTTCAAGTAAGAAATCTAAATTCCCAATCACAATCGTCAGTATATTGTTAAAGTTGTGGGCAATACCACCGGCCAGCCGGCCAATGGCCTCCATCTTTTGCGACTCTCTCAAGCGTGCTTCCAACGCTAACGGCTTGGTCACATCGCGATAGTACCACACTCGCCCGTAGTGGCTGTCCTCATTCACCAGCGGCGCGCTGTACCGGTCGAACACCCGCCCATCTTTAAGCTGAAGTCGACAGCGATTAATCTCAACCGAATCCGGCATCAGCCGCTCAAAGTCAGCCATAGACTTTTCCGGATCCGTCATTTGGCCGACAAGCCGACCAGCAAGCGAGGCGCAATCATCTTGCTCTACTATTTCTCTCGAAACAGTCCACATGTTCAAAAAATTTCGGTTGTAATAGATGCATTTGCCCTCGTTTGAGGCGACGATGACGCCATCTAAACCGGCTTCGCTAACCGCGCTCAGAAGCGTTTTTTGAAGCTGGAGTTTGGCCTCAACATCTTTGCGTTCGGTAATATCCTGGTTGATGCTAATGCGGCCGATCATAGTCTGGGTTTCATCCAAGAGCGGAACCACCACCCGCTCGCAAACCCTCATTTGCCCATCCTTCCGCATAAATCGTATCTCGCCTCGCCAATAACCGTTTTCCTTCAAGCCATTATCAAGGGCGTCGCGCGACGCTTTTAATTGCAGATCATACAACAATCCCGTTGATTGTCCGACCATCTCGGCTTTAGAGTAACCAAATATCGCTTCCGCGGCCGGGTTGATGTCGGTGACGTGGCCCCGGTCATCCTTAACGATGATGCCCACGGTTAGATGTTGAAATATCAAAGCTGCCCGCTGAAGGCTATTTATTTGTCTTTTCTGAGCAGCCGTGTACCGGCGTAATATAACCCACAACACCAGACTGGTAACAAAGACAAATCCCCATGCTTTGAGTAAACCCACCAGCACTAAATTGGCAACCGAGGGTATCAGGATCGCCGCTACAATGTCAGACAAACCAATCCACAAGCTGCTTACCATTAAATAGATGACGCTAATCCAAATTGGCGCTTTCTCTACTCTTTCTATAAACGCTTCGACCTTTTTCATAATTACTAATGCCCCTATTTACCACATAAATCGACGTCAATTCAAAGAAAAAAAGCACTACAGCAAGAAGTAGCACTGTAAGAAAACCAATGCTATTTTCAAACCCAAAGTAAGCACTTTATGTCCAGAACGACTGAGGATAACTGACGCTATGAGAACTTACGCAATGCTAAAGATGACAGTTGGTTGAGCACCGATAATAGAGGACTGTCACTTGGCTTTTGCGTATATTTCAGCCGGCCCTTATTCTAGCATGTGGGTAACTATAATTCCAGCCTACTTTAATCCTAAAGACGTTGTATGTAAATTTGAGGAACGAGACCCAATCCTCGACGAGAAGTAACATGAACATCGAGCAGGCCCGGCTGGTGGATGGGGATCGGTTTGTGGCGCAGTAGTTAGATTGGTCCAGTTTTGTTATTTGTTGACAAGAGTGCCTTAGATAAGCAGACAACAGGGATGGTAAGCCAACTTGGTCAGGAAACTGGACCAATCTTGATAAGGTCGAGGGCGAGACCCATCATCCCAATAATGCACCATTTAGCCCAATTCAGTAGGGTTATCTTTTTGAGAAAATTCTAATTGCTTTGAGGGGCAGTGAACATCGCCGTAGGAGCAGAATACGCAACAGTCACCTTGCTTGGGGCGTAACGTGGTGCCGCAACCGGCACAGTGATAAAATACTAATCAAGTATCGGTGGGCATCTGTAACGTGTATGTAACGTTACAATGAGGACACGTAAGATTTGATTGGAGAATAACCTCCATATTTCGCCTCCGTGTTTAACTTGTATCTAATGCAGCCAGCATTGGACATTCATCGGTAAACTGATTTTCTCGACACCCTTTAACCAAATCCGATAATACGGCTTTCATATGTTGCAACATCTCTATTTTGGCCTCAATATCGGCAATCTTTAGCTCTGCTTGTTTCTGTACTTCGTTGCAAACAACCTCAGAATTAACCCGTAGGGCCAGTAAGTCAGCAATTTCGGTTAACGAAAAGCCCAACCCTTGCGCCCGTTTTATAAATCGAATACGTGCAACATCATCAAGCGAATATTGCCGGTAGCCTGACGCAAGCCGGGCTGGTTCAGGAATAAGGTTGCGTCGTTCATAGTAGCGAATTGTTTCAATCGTGACCCCGGTTTGTTGCGCCAGTTGACCAATTCTCAAAGTATTCATTTATTAACTCCGGTGAATAGTATAAACCCTGTAGTATGGTACAGGGTCAAGAGGTAAAATAGTATAGGGTTTGGCGAAAGGCAACTTTGAGAATGATGAAATATAAGGGGAGAATTATGAAGGATGAAAAGGAGCGACAAAGCTTGCTTTGTCATCAGCCGTAGGGTGGAGAGTATTTGGATACAAGCCCAAGGGAATCTCGGTGCAAGCCCAGGGTATTCAGATGCAAGCCCAGGGTATTTAGATACAAGCCCAAGGGAATCTCGGTGCAAGCCCAGGGGAATCTCGGTGCAAGCCCAGGGTATTTGGATACAAGCTCAGGGTATTTGGATACAAGCCCAAGGGAATCTCGATGCAAGCCCAGGGTATTTAGATACAAGCCCAGGGTATTTAAATGCAAGCCCAGGGTATTTAGATACAAGCCCAG
The DNA here is from genome assembly GCA_020433805.1 of Anaerolineae bacterium. Lineage (GTDB taxonomy): Bacteria > Chloroflexota > Anaerolineae > 4572-78 > J111 > JAGRBY01. Next base: position 9,255 of record JAGRBZ010000106.1, on the reverse strand, counting down.
AGAATTTGGATGCCAGCCCAGAGAATTCAATATGACTTACGCAGTTGGAAGAAACCAGACCCTAAAGGTTTTATAAGTCGACTTCAGGACAAAATACAAGCTTGATTGCCTCTAAACTTTGCTTGCAAGGTGACTTCGGAAACCTTTAGGGTCTTGAACTGCGTAACTCATATTCAATTTATCGAACCTCCCTCCCCCTACTCCCTACTACCTACCCCTTACTCCCTGCCTTTAAAACAAAAAACCGCCCCAGGTGGGGCGGGTAAAGCAAGGTAAGGTTGCAGCTTGCGGCCTTGTTTAGGTAACCACCAGCGGGTTTTGCAACGTGCCGGTAGCCAGCCGTGTTTTACCAAAGCGTCGGCGCACTTCTACCCTATAAGCACCGGAGGCTAAGCCATCCGGCACACGAAAGATGACGGTTCGATTACTGTCGGCTTGCACGTAATCCGTCACCCGAATGGGGGTGCGGTCCGCCAGCAAGCCGGTTTCGTCGGCCCTCAGGATAAGAAATACGCCTTGCTCGGGGTCAGCCGGGTCAAACCGAAGTTTGTCCCCGTCTAAACGGCCATTATAGGTAGGTGTAAGAAGGGTATTGGGATCGCTATTGTGAAGATTGGTATAACTATCCAGCCGGGGCACCGGTTGCACCGATTGGCCCCGCTTTAAGGTCACGGTCTTGTTGTTGATCGCCTGCCGCAGGCCCGGCCCTTGTGAGACCGAGGCACAAATGGTATGGCGTGTTTCATCCAACTGGTCATTCTCATCGGTAAAGGTTCCTTTGGCCGAAAGTTGATAGTGAACCAAATTGGTGACAACCCGCTTGCCTTTCAGCAGAGCACGAATAATCGTGCGCTCGTGGCTTTCCAGAAACGCCCGCATATCAGTTTTGGTGAGGGTAGAGTTATGCCACTCCATCTCATCCAGCACATCTTCCTGTGTTAAGGTTTCGTTATGCTTGATAGTAGCGTGATACGTTTCTTCTTCCCCAGCTTTATAGTTGCTTTTCTTGAGTCTGATTTCAGCAGTCATAGATTTTGTCCATTAGTTGTTGATCTAGTTTTTGGAATAGAATTGGACAAGCTGCAACCTTAACGTTTTTAGCATACCTTATGTCACCTTAAAAAGGAAGGGCCATTTGTCCCTAATTTTTTTGCCCGAAAGTCACTTTTTATTGCCCGAAAGTCACTTCGTGAATTATGAATGAGCAAATTATTAGTATTTATTCAGTAGACAAGGTGACTGGCACTTAATCGCGATAATAGCAGCGTTGTATTCCTCTCCCATGGTCTCGATTTGAGCCAAAGTGCCAGTCATCTGAGTAGTTACAATTATGAAGTAACGCAAGTTGTGACCTTTCCAGACCTTTAGGGTTTTGACCCTGATTTAAATGGCGCTAAATATCCGTCTTCTGGTCGGGATAACGCATTTCGGAAACCCTAAAGGTCTTTTTCGCACAAGGTGACAACTTGCGTTAAGTAAAGAAGGCGGGGTTAGTGGTGTTCGCGTTAGGGGTAACCTAAAAGGGTTGGACGAATGACCCATCCCAGAACAGGTCATTCGTCCGATGCCAAAACTCACCGGATAGTCGATGTATTCAGCCCCATTTCAAAGTAAGATGAAAACATTGGGGGCAAAGATCGAGTTGGATGTTGTCCTACGTCTATCAAAACAGAGGGAGTTTATGAATCAGGTTATTCAAACACCAACCGTTCGTTTTATGATTGTTGCAGCCAGTGTTGTCATTATTGCCGCCGGGTTACGAGCCGCTACCCCGCTGCTTATCCCCTTTTTGTTAGCCATCCTCTTTGCCGTTGTCTTTTGGCCGCTGTTAGATGGTTTGAAAAAGCGCGGGTTATCGACCGGGGTGGCTTTGGGAATTGTTATTTTGGGGGTCGTCGTTGTTAGCCTCATCTTTATGGGCATACTGGCAGCCAGTGTCAGCAGCTTTAACACGCAACTGCCCGTTTACCAGGCGCAGTTGACCACGCAGGTAGAAGCCTTGGCCCAAATGCTGACCCGGCTGGGTGTTGAGCCGGAGCAGCTCCGCAGCCTACTCCAGCGGGAAGACTCGAACCCCTTTCAAATCTACTTTTATATCTTGTCCGGTCTAAGTCAACTGCTGACCCAATCGTTTATGATCCTTTTCTACGTAATCTTTATTCTAGTCGAGGTAGCTGTCTTCCAAGACAAACTCCGGGTCATACTTAAAGGTAACGATAAGGCCTATCATTACGCCGTTCGAGTCTTTAGCAGCCTCAAAGATTTCTTAGTTATAAAAACCTACATCAATCTTATTACCGGCATTGCGGTGGCTGTACCGCTGTGGATAATGGGTATCGATTTTGCGCTTTTATGGGGATTTTTAGCCTTTTTACTCAACTATGTGCCCTACATCGGCTCGATTATTGCCGGCATCCCCGCTGTGGTTTTTGCCTTTATTGAATTTGGTCCCGGTGTTACCGTGCTGCTGGTGATCGGGGTTTTTGTGCTGGTCAACATCGTTGTCGGCTATGTTTTAGAACCGAAGATGCTGGGCGAGGGGCTGGGGTTATCGGCGCTGGTTGTTTTCATCACGATGGTTTTTTGGGGTTGGATATTAGGTCCGATCGGTTTAATTCTGTCCACTCCGGTGACCGCGGCCATCAAGATTGTTTTGGAGAGTTCAGAAGCTACCCGCTGGGCCGCCGTTATGCTGGGCACGGAGGCGGATGTTCAGACAATGGAGGAGACGCCGGCCTAATCGCGCTACATCTATCAAACTGCGGCGTAAGCCGCAAGCGTCAGATGCGAACGGGTTGGGCTAAGCCGCTCCGCATCTGAGGCCTGTCCTGAGCGCAGTCGAAGGGATGCGAATGGGAAAGAAATAACATCCGCATTTTAAGACATGTCATTTCGTAGCCGAAGGCGGAGAAACCCCTGTGACGGCTGTTGGCAAAGCGACTCCGTAGGGATTTCTTACTATTTGCTCGAAATGACATGCCATAGGTGTTTTACTATCTGCGAATGAAGTCGCAGCCTGATAGAAGAAACGTGTTGAAAACACGTTACGGGCAAGCCCAATAACCTGTTTTAATAGCTTTTCTTTAGCAGCAACCGCATGAATTCGGTTGCGATAGGCTTAATGGAGATAGACAATTATGACCGTAGCTACTGCCACAAAGTCACCGAATAACTGGTGGCTTCTTTTACTTCAAGGGACTGCCCTGATAATTTTGGGGATGTTGTTGCTGACCGCACCCGGATTAGTGGTCACCTCATTGATAATCTTTTTAGGTGCCTATTGGCTGGTTGATGGGATGTTTGCCATCATCCGCATCTTTCTCAAAACAACGGACGTTCATTGGGGTTTGTTATTAGTTAGAGGGATTTTGGGCGTTTTGGCCGGCCTTGCCATTTTGAGACACCCGCTGATTGGCGCTGTTCTCGTACCCACAGTTTTGGTTATTGTTTTGGGTGTTCAAGGGCTATTGATGGGCGTTGCCGGCCTGATTGAGGCCTTTAAGGGCGGAGGCTGGGGGGCCGGTCTGTTGGCGGCGGTTAATATTATTTTTGGCCTGCTCTTAATCTTTAACCCGTTACTGGCCGCTTTTGGTCTGCCCTTTGTGTTTGGCGGATTGGCTATTGGTGGCGGCCTTATGGCTATTGTAATGGCCTTTCAACAGCGTTGAGCGCAATGTTCTTACGGTATAAACCGCTATGAAAACATCAACAGACACGACACCCGTCGGAAAAACTGGGCCGCGATCCCAGCTTGTCGCGGCCCAAACACAGGCTAAGGAAGCCTGGCAGCAAGTGTGGCTGCGCTTAACCAGCATCGACCCGGATGGCTTTGTGCGACTGGTCATGATTATTGGCGCTTTGCTGCTGGTGGGCTGGGTCATCAAAACCTTTTGGGCTGAACTGCTTCCTTTTCAGGTTGGCATCGTTTTGGCTTATCTGATGCTGCCCGTTGTCAACCGACTGGAGCAGTGGATGCCTCGCTCCATAGCCGTCGTTTTAGTTCTCATCAGTTTTTTAACGCTGCTGGGGCTGGCGATTGCCTTTGTTGTGCCGCCGCTCATTCGACAACTTAACAACCTGCTTCTCCTGCTACCGAATACCGAGCAAGTTGAAAAGTGGTTAACGGCTTTGAATAACTATATCGCGACCTTGCCCCAAGAGACACAAGTCTTTATCGATCAGGGACTCCAAAATGCGCTTGAGACGTTACGCGGTAACATTCTGGCCTATGTCCGGGGTACGATTAATTTTATCATCAGAACCGTCTTTAATATCGTGGGGACCGTGACCTTTTTAATCGGCTTTGTGGTCATTCCCTTCTGGCTTTTCTTTGTGTTAAATGATCAAAAACAGGCCGTCATCAGTTTAGACAAGCTGCTACCCGAGGGATTTCGAACCGATTTTTGGGCCATTCTTCGCGTCGCCAATCGTATCATTGGTAGCTATTTCCGAGGCCAGCTCATTTTGGCCGGTATCATTTTTGGGGCTGTTTTCATCGGCCTCAATTTTCTCAGATTAATCGGGGTAGAGGGTATTCAGTTTGTACTACTTCTGGCCGTTTTCGCCGGTTTTATGGAATTTATCCCCATTATTGGCCCAATTTTAAGCGCGGTTCCGGCTATTATTGTGGGGATGTTCCATTCCTGGGAGTCGGCCTTTGCCATTTTAATTCTGTTCATCATCATTCAACAGGTTGAGGGCAACCTCTTGGTACCGCGCATTGTAGGCGATAGCGTCAATATCCATCCGGCTCTGGTGATGATCCTGGTTATCATTCTAGCGCCTCTGGGCATCGCCTGGCTGATTGTGGCGGTGCCTTTGGTTGCCGTCTTTCGCGATATTTATCGCTATATTTATGGGCGGTTTAGTACTCCTCGCCGGCCGGCCGGGTTGCTCCCGGACGAACCGTTCCCGGACGAACCGTTCCCGATGGAGAATGGGCCACCCGACGAGGCGGTAACGTAAGCCGCGGTAACGCTGCACACAACCGTGGAGAGCGGTAAAGAACCCAGGTTTTTGCCTAAATTGTAAGCATGTTGCCCAATTGAGCACCCCATAGACGCCTTTGCAGGTCTCGTGTTCAAGAAAAACCTGGGTTCTAACGCTACCACGATTGTGTGCAGAGCTACCTAAGCCGCCGTCTGAAAACATTTTCAAAAGAGGTAAACTATTTTGACGACCATACAAGGATTATCAGCCCAAGAGGTGATTGCCCGCCGCCGGCAGGGGCAGGGCAATGATATCGAGCTGTCCACCAGCCGATCGCTTAAGGATATCATTCTGTCCAATGTTTTTAACCCGGTTAACGTGGTGCTCTATGTTATCGGGGCCGGCTTGTTCCTGGTGGGTGACGCTCGCAGCGCCATCGCCACCGTGGGCTTGATTGTCTTCAACGCCGCGGTTGGAATTATTCAAGAAACACGGGCCAAACAGCAGCTCGACCAGATTGCGCTGTTGGCCCGGGCCAAAGTGACCGTCTTCCGCGACGGTCAAGAGCAAGCCGTTGATCCGTCGGAGTTGGTACTGGGCGATACATTGCTCATCCAGTCCGGCGATCAAATTCCGGTTGATGGGCAAATTGTCGGCGACGGCAAAATCGAGGTGGATGAATCGGCTCTAACCGGCGAGTCGGACCTGATTCAGAAAACACCCGGCGAGAAGGTGTTATCCGGCAGCTTTTGTGTGACCGGCAAAACGCTGGTTGAAGCCACCGCTGTTGGCGAGCAGAGTTTTGCCAATAAGCTGACCAAAGACGCCCGTGAGTTCAAACTCGATCAGACCCCGCTCCAACGGCAGGTCAACCAACTACTGCGCATTCTGCTGCTGCTGGTACTCTTCTTTGGCTTTTTGGCGGTGCTGGCCCTGTTTGTGCTCGATCTGCCCGTGGGCTTTTGGCTCCAGATCATCGCCGTTATCACCGGCTCTGTCTCGGCCGGCCTGCTGACCTTGATTACCTTAAACTACTCCTGGGGCGCGGTGCGGATTAGCCAAAAGGGCGGCTTGGTGCAGCAAATCAACGCAATTGAGTCGTTGAGCAACGTTACGGTTTTATGCACCGATAAAACCGGCACCCTGACGGCCAATAAGATCAAATATCACGATCTCTATCCGGTCGGCCTTGACAAGAGCGAGCTGGAGCACATTCTGGCCGACTTTGCCGCCGGCGCGAGCAGCACCAATAAAACCAGCGAAGCCATCATCGAAGGCTTGCCGGGCAGCCAACGGTCCGTCTCGGATGAAGTGCCCTTCTCATCGGCCCGTAAATGGTCGGCCATTGCTTTTGATGACCCGGCGTTCAAAGGGGCGTATGTACTGGGCGCGTTCGAGATGCTGCGGGACAAATTTACGATGCCTGATGCCGCCCATCAACAGCTCCAAAGCTGGTCGGACGAGGGCCTGCGGGTGTTGGTCTTTGCCGGTAACCGTGACGTAACAACGCTGCACGATGCCACCGGTGAGCCGATGCTGCCCCCGCTCACCTTATTGGGCATCATTAGCTTTAGCGATGAACTGCGCCCCCATCTGCAAGAGACGCTTAGCTCTTTTACCTCTAACGGCGTCAAACTCAAGGTCATCTCCGGCGATAACCCTCAAACGGTGGCGGCTTTAGCCAAACAAGCCGGTTTGCCGGGCGACCTAAAGGCGGTTTCAGGCCCGGAGTTGGCCGAAATGTCGCCGGGCCAGTTCGCCCAGGTTGCCGGGGAGGCGACTGTCTTTGGTCGCATCACGCCCCAGCAAAAAGAGGCGCTGGTTGATGCACTGCAAGGTCAGGGCGAGTATGTCGCTATGATGGGCGACGGCGTGAATGACGTGCTGTCGCTGAAAAAATCCAATATGGGCATCGCGATGGAGAGCGGCAGTAGCGCCACCCGCTCTGTGGCGGCCATGATTCTGCTGGGCGACTCCTTTGAGGCCATGCCCGAAGCGCTAACCGAAGGGCAGCGCATTGTCAATAGTATCCAAAATATTCTCAAACTGTTTATGGTAACGGTCTTTGCCCTGTTGCTGCTCATTATTGGCATTAGTTTTTTACAATTAGGTTTCCCTTTTACCACGCTGCAAAGTACGCTGTTGTCGCTCTTTTCCAGAGGCATTCCTCCCTTGATTTTGGCTGTAGTGGCTCGCCCCGGCCGGGAAGGCGGAAGCCTGTACAAAAACCTTTTGCATTTTACGCTGCCGGCCAGCATTCTCTTGTTCATCTTTGGCCTGCTCATTTACATCGGTGCCTTCTTTGCGATACAAAACGATTTGGCCGAGGTGGTTGTCACGCCGGAGGTCTTAGCCGAACTCCAGCGCTACACGGGGGTCACATATGAGGGCCTAACCGACGCGCAGTTTCGTAGCCTGGCAAACATCTTAACCGCCCAAACAGCGTTAACTATCTTTTTTGCTTTGACGGGGATACTGATAATGCTCTTTGCCGAGCCTCCCCTGGAGTGGTTCGCCGGTGGCGCGCCCTATCGCGGTAATAGGATAGTAGGTCCGGCTGCAATTGCTTTGTTCGTGGCCTTTTTTGTGGTGCTTCTGGTTACGCCGCTTCGTGCTTTTTTCCAGATGGTGCCTTTACCTTTTGAATTTTATGTGGCTATTCTGTTGAGCGTCGCTGTCTGGCTTTTTGTGCAGCGGGCTATCTGGCGCAACCGCTGGTTCTCCCGATTTTTGGACATTGAAGATTTACTACGTGAGGCCAATTGAGAACGTGGCTACACTCGGCAGCTAACCTCCGATAACCCCCCCATACATTGACTGATAACCCTTCCCGCAAAAAATTGTTTATAAATAGAAGTTACGCAGTTGGAAAAAATCAGACCCTAAAGGTTTTATAGGTTGACTTTAGGACAAAATACAAGCGCGATTGCGTCAAATTTTTGCTTGATAGATGACTTCGGAAACCTTTAGGGTCTCGAACTGCGTAAGCCCTATATAATTTTGTCCTAAAAATGGGACAAAATTGTCCCAATTATCGGACAGACAATGTCTTTTAAATTTGTTATTATCATTATGACTTACGCAGTTGGCATGTCATTTCGAGGAGGAACGACGAGAAATCCCTGAGAAAACGGTTTGCAAGCAGAGGCTGTAGGGATTTCTCCGCCTTTGGCTGCGAAATGACATACATTTGTGTCAAGTGCGTAACTCCTAATCATAATGGCTGACGGTTCAAGATTTTTTCAACGCTCAACATGCTCACTTTAATCAAAAAGTGACTGTCACCTTGGTTCGATACACCCAACTGCGTAAGTTCTAATAAAGTTATTGCACAGCACCTTAGGAAAAAATGCATGGACAATAGTTGGTTGTTTGATAGATTTCAGGAATGTGGAGACCAGCCTGCCATTGTATGGCAGGACCAAAGCTACAGCTACCGGCACCTGCTCGACGATGTATCGAAATGGCAGCAAGTATTGGCCGAGTGTCGCATTGATTCTGGTCAATGCGTGGCCTTGTCCGGAGATTTCTCATTCAACACGATTACGCTCCTGCTGGCCTTAATTGCTAATCGGAATATTGTGGTGCCGCTCACCTCAGCCGTTGGAACCGATAGGGAACGCTACCTCGATGTGGCTTGTACCGGGTCTGTTTTTGAGTTTGATACCAACGGCGCGTGGGGCTACTATCAAAATCACGCTTCGGGTGATCATCCTTTGCTACACAGCCTGCGAGAACGGCGTGAACCCGGATTGATTATCTTTACCTCCGGCTCAACGGGTCAATTCAAAGCGGCGGTGCATAACTTTTCCACATTGCTAAGTAAATTCAAAAAAAGAGGTCGCGCATTTCGGACCTTGACCTTCCTACGGCTGGATCATATGGGCGGCCTTAATACCCTGGGCTATATTTTAAGTAATAGAGGCACACTCGTCAGCCTTTCTTCCCGAACTGTTGATGCAGTTTGTCAGGCAATTGAGCGCCACCAGGTTCAACTTCTCCCGGCCACGCCCACGTTCTTAAATATGCTGTTGATATCGGAAGGTTACAAAACGTACGACCTTTCATCCCTTGAGACCATCAGTTATGGTACGGAACCCATGCACCCGGCGACGCTTGACGTACTCGCCCGGACATTTCCTCGCGTAAAGTTAAAGCAACTTTATGGCCTGACCGAACTGGGTATTCTGTCCACCCAATCCGCGCCATCTGATTCGTTATGGGTCAAGGTAGGGGGTGATGGATGTGAGATTAAAGTTGTGGACGGCCTGCTGTGGGTTCGCGCCGAAACGGCCATGCTGGGCTACCTCAATGCGCCCTCTCCCT
>JAGRBZ010001067.1 GCA_020433805.1 Anaerolineae bacterium | reverse complement strand
TGTGCCACTATCTATGTACCTCCCAACACCCGCATCGTTGACGAGCCGTGTGGGGCCGCCGATGGCTCCGAAAATACCTTTGTCGCCAATCCGCAGGGCAAAGCCCGGTTCTACCTGCCCCTGCCGACCCTGACCGACAGCACCGACGACGTGGTCAAGATGATTGCCCTGGCCTATCACAGCGACGGCAAAACCTATGGCCCGTCTCCCGGCGACTTTGGTCTCAACAGCCACGTGCAGTTGTTCTTTGGCTTACCTCCCGTCGAGAGCGAAGCCTGGCATTTGGTAACTGACGCTGAGTTAGCCGCGGCAAAAAATTAAGCCGTCAGCTATCAGCTTTCAGCCGTCAGCGCTAATGAAGACTAAAAAGTTCATAAGCGATAAACCGCTGTATGGTCAAAATAATAAAAGCTGATAGCTGACCACTGATAGCTAATTACTATAAAAAATAAAGGAACAAATCTCATGATGTTAGACACCTATATTCGAACAAACGCATATAAAACCACTTTACCCGACACCGTCGTTCGGGACTTTGCTAACACCCTGCACGGTGACCTCATTCAACCCCACGACGCGAGGTATGATGAGGTCCGCCAACTCTATAACGGGATGATTGACAAG
>JAGRBZ010001066.1 GCA_020433805.1 Anaerolineae bacterium | reverse complement strand
TGGTGGTGGCGTCGCTGGCGTCGGCGGCGATGATGGGGCGCAGCAGGCCGGTCCACCAACCATCTTCAGTCACGGTGTTGAATTGATAGATCACAAAGCCGAACCACCAACTGACCGTGACCAGCGTCGCGGTAGCGGTAATCGCGACCGCCCGCAGCCACCGGGGCCAAGGCCAGCCGTAGTGGCGGGCGATTAACGCCAAACCGACCACCGCTTCAAACGGCAGAATCAGGGCGCTGAGTTTGGTGGTGATGGCCAGTCCCGTGAACAAACCGAGGAGGAGGAGGTTAGTAATTGGTAATTGGTAATTGGAGACTGGAGATTGGAGATTGGAGGGCGTAGGTTCAGGGTTGTGGATTATGAATTGTGGATTCTCAGCCTCAGCCTTTGATATCTTTAGCAATTGCCATAGAAAGAGGGCTGCGAAGAAGGCGAGCGCAGTTTCATAATTGAGCATCGAGCCGGTCAAGGCGAAGCGGGGGATGAAGGCGACAACGGCGGCCGCACCAAGAGCGAGGATAATCCGCTCTAATAGTTGCCGGGGCAAGGATGGGCCAATATCGACCGGAGGGAAAGGCACCCCTCGGGCGATGAAATAGGTCACAATGATGGCAGCCGCGCCGA
>JAGRBZ010001065.1 GCA_020433805.1 Anaerolineae bacterium | reverse complement strand
GATTCCAGCCAAACACCACCTCCGCTTGGCGCGGATTGCCCCCGCAATACTTGCGCGCCATCTCGGCTTGGAAGGATCGGCGCTCCTCCCCCCGCATTTTGGTCGCGGCCAACTTGAGATCTTCCAGGTGACTTCCCTCTAACCAGGGGCGCTCAGCGATTGGGTGAGCTTCAGACATCGGCGGGACCTCGGTCGTTGTTCGGACACATGATTTTCGCATGTAATGGGATTTCTATTTTCGGAAATCGCCTAATAAGAATACATAAAACCGCTAAATCTATAACATATTAATATTGTTAGAGATTTTTCGATTTATGCAACAACGCCTCACCCCAGTAGAACTTACCCAACGACTCGACACCAGGGTCAATCCAGTGGTTTATACCATTTCTTTATAGGTTTTATTAAAATATGGGCCTTCTGCTTAAGAGAATTCAACGATTAATATGAAATGGCTACTGATAGAAATTACCGAAACTGTAGAAGAGCTTAAGGCGATCATGCATTCCCAAGCCAAAGCAAAACTCAAAGAGCGGGTTCATGCTTTATATGTATGGAAGGCAGGTATTGTTAAAGAGATAACCGATTTGGCGGACTTATTAGGTCGATCCGAATCGACGATTCG
>JAGRBZ010001064.1 GCA_020433805.1 Anaerolineae bacterium | reverse complement strand
GGCCGCGCGCTATGTCGAGCGCAAGGGAGAAAGTGGCGACGAACTCTGGGATTTGCTGCTGTGGATTCTCATCCCCGGTCTAATCGGTGCGCGTCTCTACTATGTCTTTATCCAATCGCCACGTGGGCCAGAGGGATTAGGCTATTACCTCTCGAATCCGTGGGCGATTCTGCAAATTTGGAGTGGGGGCATCCACATCTTCGGCGCGTTCATCTTCGGGGGCATCGCCGCCGTGCTCTACATGCGCCGCAAGGGCTTGCCCGCGCTGACCTATTTGGATGCGATTGCCCTGGGCATGCCCCTCGGTCAGGCCATTGGACGCTGGGCCAACTTCATCAACCAAGAACTCTATGGCCCCCCCACCACGCTGCCGTGGGGGCTGAAGATTGACCAACATGCGCGCATCGCCCCCTATAACGACATAGCGACCTATCCGGTTGACACGCTCTTTCACCCGCTGTTTCTCTATGAATCGCTGTGGAACTTCATCGGCTTTGGCCTGATCTTCTGGATCTCGCGCCGCTTTGAACGCAACTTGCGTCCGGGCGATCTGCTCTTGCTCTATGTCATTTGGTATCCCACAGGTCGCTTCATGCTGGAGTTCATCCGCACCGATTCGTGGTTC
>JAGRBZ010001063.1 GCA_020433805.1 Anaerolineae bacterium | reverse complement strand
AAAAATTCGTGCCCCAGAATGGCCCCAGGTGTTGCTTCAAAGCCAGGCGGATCGGCCAGGATGTGCAAATCGCTGCCGCAGACGCCACATCCTTCGTTCTCGATAAGAACCCAATCATCTTTTGTGATTTGTGGAATCGGACGCTCTTTGATTTCGAGAATGCCGACTCCGCCAAAGGTACCGGCTATCATTGTTTCTGCCATTGTGAATTCCTTTCTTTTCTAAATTCGTTGACTACTCAATCAATCGAATACAACTTTATTAATAGGCTGAGGCTAAGGCGAAGGCTAAGGAAAAGCAGCTCTCTATTGAGAAAGTCGCTCAAGCTGAATTTGTCGGTTCTCAGCCTTAGCCTCAGCCTTAGCCTTATTTTGTGTTTAGCGTATCTCCTTTAAAGACAGATACCTATGCGCCATCAACCTCGGTATCAAACTCACTTACCTTCACCCAACGCCGCTCTTCACAAGACAGGTCAATGGCATCAATGACTTTGTCTACCTCGTAAGCAAAGCGAACATCGGGTTGCACCGGCTGGCCCAGCACCACGGCCGTAATTAGGTCATGGGCTTCGATGATTTTTTGATCGTTGTAGCCTAAGCCAATACCGGCCAGACCAAAGAAAGCC
>JAGRBZ010001062.1 GCA_020433805.1 Anaerolineae bacterium | reverse complement strand
CCCCATCGCCGTGGAACCGCTGTCCACCGAGGTGGAAGAAGGTCAGGCGCCCGACGTCATCCTGCATCGCGGGCCCAGCAGCGAGGCGGCCGACGCACCGGTCGCCTTCGTGGTCACCGACGAAGACAGCGACGAACCCAAGGGCGCGCGCCTGATCATCATGGGCATGTCCATCAACTGGCTGCCCGAGGACGTGGCGGAGATTTTGGTGCGGAATTATGCGGATTGGATGTTCGAGGATAAGTAAAGCGTGAAGACGTGAAACGTGAAACGTGATGCGTGAGTGTTGAGATTGGGAGATTAGAGATTGGGAGATTGGAGAGCGGCGACGTCCCGGCCAATCTCCAATCTCCCAATCTCTTTTTTTATCCATCTATTCATTTTGTGAATATCCATCCTCTGAGTATACTTCTCCCATGACACGACATCGCATTGGCTTTGCTTCGTTTTCGGTGGACAACCTGGTGTTGGGCTTGTTGATGGTCGAGGCGCGGCACGGTTATCAACTCTACCAGGAATATCAGGCGACGCTCGGGGCCATCTGGCAGGTGGGGCAGAGCAAGTTCTACGCGGCCTTGGACCGGCTGGAGGCGGACGGTCTGCTCACATCCGCCACC
>JAGRBZ010001061.1 GCA_020433805.1 Anaerolineae bacterium | reverse complement strand
CGTCCCCGGTAGATAATTGGCAAACATCGATCGCAGCAGAGCCACAACACTTACAATTAAAATAGGAAAGCCGATCAATTCAATCATCCACACCAGCTTTGGGTAGCGATTGAGGCCAAAATGGCCGCCGATTTGCTGCCGCGTGCCCAGCAGTATCAAAAAGACAATCACCACTAAAATAGCTATCTCGACCGGAAAGGTTTCCACCGGACTATTGACGTTATCCCAGAGTTGATCCATAGTATTTCTCCTTTGAAAAGTAATGAAAGAATTAGTTGACGATTCAACCGATGTGTCTATATGAGTAGGCTAAGGCTGAGGCTAAGGCTAAGAAATTACAAATTTGACTTGGATTAAACCGAAAGGGCTTGCTATCTGGTTGGCTAAGTAGGGGTAATATAGTGAAGGGTACGATTAAGGCAAGGGATCGCTATTCAGCCGCCGATTGACCGGCGATTATCTGCGCCAAGTCGTCGAGCGCCGTCGTAAAGACGGTTTGGTAGTGGTCAAGGAGTAAGTGATAGATTGTAATGAAAGATGAACCATTTAGTGACAAGGTGATGAAATTTATCAGATTTAGAAAAAGATAAGGTTTTGCGAACATAGCGAGCCAAGCGTTGTCTGAG
>JAGRBZ010001060.1 GCA_020433805.1 Anaerolineae bacterium | reverse complement strand
AACCGCCATAGCCTCGTGTAAACTCAGCCGGATATTGACCATATAGCTATCCCAGTCTATCTTCCATTTGCCGTCATCCATATCATCTACATAAATATGCTTGGGTAAATCATTTAGCATCCGGGTTATGGTCGAACGGTGGACCCCGCCCAACTTTCGAGCAATTTCCGCCGGCTTCAAACCTTCCGGGTAAGCCAGTAACAAACTCTCAATCTGTAATATGCGAGCCGCTTTGTTGGCTGCACGCTCCATAATGTTCTCCTTTTGTCAGGTAGTTGAGTTCAGCCGTTTAGGGCGAAGACCTGACAGGTTTTCGATAAATGCGTTCTCTTGGCGACAGATTACCATTCAAAAGCCAATGGTTATCGTAAAATGTGAACAAAACCTGTCAGGTCTGGTCGTACCGAGAACTGCTGAGTTCAGCTTATCACAGGTGCTGCTCAAATTACGCAACACCTGTGCAAGTTGGCCGAAATTGGTTCACCGGCGTCGCTTAAACGGCCATAAACCCCCTTCATCATCCTCATAATACAGATAACCGGCTTCCTCTGCGCTCGGTAGTCGGCGGGTAACGGTCGATCTGCTTTCGCCCAAAATTTTAGCTATTCCGGCGGGCAATATGCCCG
>JAGRBZ010001059.1 GCA_020433805.1 Anaerolineae bacterium | reverse complement strand
CAGCGGATCAAAGCCAATATTGAGCGTATGAATGTAATGCTCAACGATTTGATCGGCGTTACAGCCATCGATGCCGGGCAGCTAGAGCTTCGCCCTTCGCCGGTTGATATGGCTGAGGTTATCGAGGACACAATTATCGGGGCACGTGCTCAGTTAGAAGAGAATGAAATTGCTGTCGATATGGACATTCCGGAAGGCCTGCCGCCGGTTGAGGCCGATCCAGATTCGGTACGGCAGATAATGAACAATTTGTTGGGTAATGCTATTAAATCGACGCCGGCCGGTGGATCGATTGGCATTAGCACAACCGTGTATGAAGAAAACGGTAGTTCACCTTCGGCAGCAGAGACAACGCCGTATTTGATGATTGCGGTTAAGGACTCAGGTGGCGGCATCGCCGATAAAGATATTGACCGTGTCTTTGAGCGATTCTATCGCGCCGAGCGCCCTCTCATAGAGGGGCTTGGTGAAACCGGCGTTGGACTATCGATTGTAAAATCCTTGGTAGAAGCGCATGGTGGGCGTGTTTGGGTGGAAAGCGAAATTGGTGATGGGTCAACCTTTCGTTTTCTGCTGCCCATCAGCGAGCAGTATGATGATAATCCATGGCTAGAAGTTGATATTCC
>JAGRBZ010001058.1 GCA_020433805.1 Anaerolineae bacterium | reverse complement strand
CCGCGCTCTACTTTCACTTTCTCCAGCCGGGTGACCGCGTTTCGATCAAGCCGCATGCGTCTCCGGTCTTTCACGCGTCGCAGTACCTGCTCGGGAATCTCGACAAGAAGTACCTGACGACGTTGCGAGAGTACAAGGGTCTCCAGGCCTATCCGAGCCGCACCAAGGATCCGGATCCGGTCGATTTCTCAACCGGATCGGTCGGACTCGGCGCCGTTGCGCCGGTGTTCGCCTCCCTTTCGGCCGAATACAACAAGCTGCATTTCGGCGAGGTCTCGTCGAACCGGTTCATTTCGCTGATCGGCGATGCCGAACTCGACGAAGGCAACGTGTGGGAAACGGTCGCTGAAGAAGCGATCGAAGGACTCAACAACGTCATCTGGATCGTCGACCTCAATCGCCAGAGTCTCGACCGGGTCATTCCGGGCGTGCGCGCGTCGCGCCTCAAGGCCCTGTTTGCCGGAGCCGGCTGGCGCGTGTTCGAGGCGAAATATGGAACGCGCCTGACCGCCGCCATGGATGCCGAGCACGGCGCCGCGTTGCGTCGTCGCATCGACGACATGAGCAACGAGGAATACCAGGCGCTGATCCGCATCTCGGATGGCGCGGAGTTGCGACGCCGCGTCA
>JAGRBZ010000105.1 GCA_020433805.1 Anaerolineae bacterium | reverse complement strand
TCTTCCGATCTAGCCGTTCCCCCACCACCGTTCGGGCCGATTGCCGTCGCCCCTACATCACATTATACCCATCCGGTAGGGGCGACGGCAACGTCCCTGCCAATCACGTATGGACCGAAACACACCAATGACGTTGCCTCGCCCGCGATGGCCCGCAATATCCGGTCGCGGATGCACCGCCGTAGACCCCGGCCAGGGGCGAGGCAATCGGATTGGGGCCATCTGTTCCCCCACCACCGTTCGGGCCGATTGCCATCGCCCCTACACAATTACATGTGGCCGATGCCAACCTCGCGATTTTTTCTTCGCCTTAGCCTTAGCCTCGCCTTTCCTCACCCCTCGGCCACGACGTAATACCGCCACGGGGCGGGATGGCCTTCGATGGTGCGGGTGGGGTCGGTGGGGTCGAGGAAATCGGACAGGCTGTCGATGTCGGCCCAGAGGGTGCGGCGTTGTTCTTGGGAGGAAAGCGGGGCGGCGAAGATGGAGCGTTGCTTGCTGAAGCCGGTGCGGGTGAGCCAGTTGGTCAGGCAGGATTGTGTCGGCAAAAACCAGATACCCCGGGCGCGGGCGTAGCGGCCCGGCGGGGTCAGCGCCACGGGCGCGTCGCCGGGAATGCCCTGGCAGTCGATGACGATTTCGCCGCCGGGAGCCAGTGCCTTGCGCAGCTTGACCAGCAGGCCCAGCGGATCGGGGTGGTGGTAGAGAATGCCCAGGCAAAAGATGGTGTCGAAGAAGCGGGGGTAGAGGTCGATGTGTTCGACGCCCAGCAGTTCAAAGGTTAGTTGCTCCTGCCGGACCACGTTTTGAATAAGCTGGAAGTTCCAGTAATGCTTGGCTACCGGCTCGAAGCCGATGATGCAGGCCGGCTGCTGGTCGGCCATACGGAACATGAAGTAGCCGTTGTGGCAGCCGATATCGGCCACGCGCCGCCCGGTGAGGGGCTTAATGTGGGGCGTAATCCGGTTCCACTTCAAATCGGAGCGCCACTCGGCATCGATAAGGGTGCCGAACAGGTCGAACGGACCTTTCTTCCAGGGCCGAAACGCTTCCAGAGCTTGCTGCCAGCGCTGGGGCTGCTCGCCGCTTAGGTCGGTGGCGCGGCCTACGGTGACGACATCGCTGCTAAAGTCGAACGTGTCGCTCCGCACATCGGCCACGGATTCGACCGCCGTGCGGTAGCGGTCGATGCGCGGTTCAAACAGCCGCGCTTGCCGCTCTTCGCGCAGGGCGATAATCGCCTCGCGGTCAAACTCGGCGTCGGGAAAGGTATCGAGATAGTCGGGGTGGGTGGACATTGTTTTTCTCCTTCTAAGCTTGGTCACGACTGCTCGGAACTTTTACCACAGAGGACGCAAAGAAGGCACAGAGTTCTCAGAGATTTTCTTTGGGTTCTCTGTGCCTTCTCCGTGCCCTCTGTGGTAAATCTTTAAACTCTATAGATGATGTTGACCTCTCCTACTTCAATGCTACAAACGACACAAAATTATGCAGCCTGATCAGCGAGTCGACGTGACTGAAGCCGGTGTCGCGCAGCATCTGTATTTGCTGTTCGTAGGTGAGCGGAACAAGTACGTTTTCAAGCGCCTCCTTCTTGCGCTCGATCTCGGTTTGGGCGTAGCCGTTGCGGGCTTTGAAGGCTTCGTAATGGTGGGTGATGGTCTCTTGAATGCGGGGTGAGCCGGATTTGACCTTCTCGCTCAGAAAGAGCAAACCGCCGGGAGCCAATCCGTCGTAGATGGCTTGCAACAGCGGTCGACGCTCGGCCAGCGGTAGGAATTGGAGGGTGTAGTTCATCACCACTACACTGCTGCCGGTGAAGGAGCCGTCGCCGGCATTCTCGCAGCGTAGTTCGATCTGGTGGCGGTCTTGCAGGTGGGCCAGCTTCTCAGCGGCTTTGGTTAGCATGGCCGGCGCGTTGTCGATGCCGACTAGTACTGCCGGTTCTTTGAGAAAGCGGCCCAGCAGTTCCAAAAAGGTGCCGGTCGAGCAGCCGACGTCGATGAGACGGGTGCCGGGTTGGTAGTAGGCTTTGGCCCAATGGGCTGCGGCCGCAACAACCTCATAGTAGAGCGGCACCGAGCGCGAGACCATATCGTCGAAGACGCGGACAACCTCATCGTTGAAGGTGAACGGTTTCGGCCAGGGGCCACGCTCAAAGAGATCGTCCTTTTCGGAGCTGAGGTAGAGGTGGGTGGGCGGATGATCAGACATGGGTGGGGGACGGGGGTAGGGGATAGGGAGTAGGGAGTAAGGAGGAGGGGATGATGGATTGATAATGAGATGTTATTGTTTTGATCATAGGTTCCTCTATAGGATTGGATGGATGGTTGGTTTGTTTATTGGTCGGTTGGTTGGCGACTAGCAAACTATCAAACCAACTCTCAATACTTCAAATAAAAATCTTTGATGAGCGCGATGAATTCCGGAGTGTAGACGTGGCGGGCGGGTTCTTCAATGACTAAGGTAGTTTCCGGTTCCAATTTGGCGTCGCGACATAGTTCAAGAGCGATGCGTTTGACCGGTAGGTGCGCTTTAGGTTTGATGGCGAGCTGTCGGCGGCAGGTCAGGCCATAATCGGCGGCGATCTGGAGCACCTGGTGGGCGGTGTCGACCGGATAGATGACGGCCAGCCGGCCCTGTTCTGATAGCAGACGGGTGGCGGATTGCACTAAATCGCGCGGTGATAGTCGGTCGTTGTGGCGGGCCAACGTGCGAGCGGTATTGGCTGCCGGTAAGTCGTTTTCGAAGAAAGGGGGGTTGGACACGACCACATCGTACCGGTCAGAACAATGTGCTGCGTACGATTGCAGTGCAGTTGGATAAACCTGCACCCGATCGGCCCAAGGTGATTGCTCGATATTTTCTTGGGCCTGCTGCGCTGCCGCCCCGTCGATCTCAACGGCATCGATACGGGCTGACCCGCGTTGGGCCAGCATCAAGGCTATCAACCCGGTTCCCGTCCCTACATCAAGAATACGCTCGGCTCCAGCGACATCGACCCAAGCCCCCAACAACACGCCGTCGGTTCCGACTTTCATGGCACATCGATCTTGGTGAATGATGAACTGTTTGAAGCGGAAATAGGTGTTAGGCGTAGCTTTACCCTCTCTTGGGACGCCGAATGGAGTAACTTCGAGTTTGGTGCGTTCGATGGTAATTGGAGATTGGTAATTAGAGATTAGAGATTGGTAATTAGAGATTAGAGATCAAGTCTCCAGTTACCAATTACCAGTTACCAATTACGATTTACTTTTCAACAGCGCTCCGACACAGGCCTTTTTAATCCAGCGGGTGACGAGCAACTGATCGGTGTCGGCCATATCGATAGGATCGCCGTTGAGGTTGCGTAAAGGTGATGGGGGTGCCCAGGGTAGGATTTCACCGCTAGGGAGTACAAAGGCGGTGGCTTCGGTAATTGCAAATGAACGCAGCGCCTGAAAAACAACGTATCGACCGTTATCGCCGGCGATGACTTCGGCCAGCGTATCCCCGTCGCGATAATTATGCCGTTTCGATTTCATTCGGCCAAATTGGGCGGTGGTTTTGTTGGCTTTGAAGAAGGGAGCGCGGATGGGTCGAGGCCAATCGGCTCGCAGCCCGGCAGCATCGTGTTTTATCCGATGGCAGAGATCGACGATGCCGGTGGCAGCCTGACCAGCGTGGCTCAGATGGCGCAGATCGAGCCGAACCGTATGCAGCCCGGCCTGGCGCAGCGCATCTAGCCGGTCGAGAATGAATTGATCTTTGTCGAGGAACATCAGGGTGCCGTGCCGGGTTTCGACGGTTGGAAGTGGGCGCAGGCTGCTCGAATCGTCTGGGCTGGCGATGGCTTCGATATAGGACGTGGTGTCGGCATCGGGGGCAAGGTGTTGGGCCAGCAGAGAGCGCGGCGAGTAGAAGAGCAAGATGAGTCCGACCCCTAACACTTCACAGCCTACCGGCAGCCGGTGGCAATATTCGACCAGCTTTTCTTCGGGCAGTTCAATAGACAGCACCAGCCGTTCTAACGACGGGCTAAAGATATCGCACCAGCCTTGCAGCGCGGGCCAATTGTGATTGCCGGTTTCGACAATAAGCTGTAACGGCAGATCGGGATAGTGGGTATGCAGCCAATGCGCCGCTCCGATATCGCTAACGCGCACGGCATCGAACATCGACAGAAATGGGCCGGTGAGTTGGGCGCGGGTGTCGACCATCAAGCGTTCGGGCATGAGGGCATCCCAGACCAGCACCGGGCGCAGACTCTGCTGCCGGGCGATCAGGGCTAACTGCCCGGCCTCGTCAAGCGAGAGCCGGCCCTGTCGGGCCAGCAGCGCCGGTTCGAGCAGCACTTCGGTTAGGTTATCGGCTTGGGCGCAGTGCTCAATATCGTCTTGGTTGGCGGCAAAGGTGTTGAAATTCATCGGTAATAGGGGGTAAGGGGTAGGGAGTAGGGATTAAGGGAAATCGACTTCCACCCCTCTACGTTCTATTCTATGCTTTCTGCTTCTTGATTAATAATGCGGACTACGTTGAAAGGCGCGACGGTTGCTAGAGCCTCGGTTCGAGGTAGGCAAACGACGCTATCTTTGCGCATGGTGTCGATAGGGCGGCCGGTGACGTCGTAAAGGTGATCGACTTGCCAGTCGATAGGTTGATGGTCAAAAGGTAGAATTTCGATGGCGTCGCCGGTGGTCAGTGGTTCAAGCAAGCGCAGTATGACGTTGTGAGGATTGGTCTCGACGACGAGGCCCAGGTATTGATGACTACCGGTGTTGATGCCACCAATCTGGCCGAAGACGGAATCCGGCCCGGCGGGCGTGTCGAGCGAACCGCTGAAATAGTCGCGGTGAGGCATCGTTTGTAGTTCGCGGCTGAGCCGGTCAAGCAGAGCGCCATCAAGGGTGCCGCCGGCGTAGGCATCGATGAGTTGGCGATAGGTTTTAACAGTGGTGGCGACGTAAAGCGACGATTTCATTCGTCCCTCGATTTTGAGGGAACAGATGCGGTGCGTAAAGAAATCAGCGATTTGTTGAACGCCCCATAAATCTTTAGAAGACATAAAGGTACGAGGCGTCGCCTCCAGCAGGTCGCTAACGGAAATGACGGGGTCGGTGGTCGCGTGAAGCTGGTAAGGGAGTCGGCAGGATTGAACACAGCCCCCCCGATTGGAGTCGCGCCCGGCGGTAAAATTGGAGATGGTGCAGTGTCCGGAGTAGGCCATGCACATCGCGCCGTGGGTGAACATCTCGACGTCGATACCGGCCTGCTGCTGAATGCGACCGGCCTCGGCGACGGTCAACTCGCGGCCCACAATCAGCCGCTGAACGCCCAAAGCCTTCCACACGTGCGCGGCATCGCTGTTGAGGCAGGAGGCCTGGGTCGAAAGATGGATGTCGATATTGCAGCTTTCGCGCGCGACGTTAAGCACGCCTAAATCGGAGATGATGAGGGCATCAATACCGATTGACTCCAGGAAGCGGCAGTAGCTATCCAGGCCCTCGAAATCGTCATCGTGCAAAAAGGCATTGAGCGTGATATACAACTTTGCGCCGTGCTGGTGGGCAAAGGCAACGCCTTCAGTTAATTCTGCATCACTGAAGTTATCGGCCCGAGCGCGCAATCCGTAGCGCGGCCCGCCGACATAAACGGCATCGGCTCCGTAGGCCACCGCCACTTTAAGACGTTCTATATTTTTCGCCGGAGCGAGTAATTCGGGCTTGAACATAATTTGGTATGGGTGGAGATTGGAGATTAGAGATTGGAGATTGGTAATTAGTCGTTGGATATCGTAGTTACTCTACAAACTCATAACCTCTATGAACTCCACAAACTTCACGAACTCTATAAACTCTACAAACTGTATTATTATCTTAATCAAAAAAGTGAGGCTGGCAATTTGGGAGGAGAATTTAAAGCGAACGGCACGAACCGCTTTATGCCGATCCGTGCCGTTTTGTTTATGAGTTACGCAGTTGAACTGAGACATAAGATTGGTTCAGTCTTAAACGATCAAATTAAGCCTAAATCAAGGTGTAAAACGGTTGAACTCCGGTTGAAGGCTTAGTTGGAGACTGAACCAATCTGAACTGCGTAACTTTTATTGTTATCAACTATACTCAGTAGATCAAAATTTGAGAATGTTGGCTCCTCGAAAATTGGATCGACTGATAGTGGATGCTAAAGTTAAAACCCTGGTTTCTCAGACCGAAGTCTCGTTGTAGTACTAGTCGTGCTCGCCTATGAAATCATAAGGGTGGGATAAGCAGCGCTCGGTTCCTGGGATTCGTCAAAGCTACGCCAACCGTCGACTTCCCATTTATCTCGTAAATTGTCGGCATCGATAGCGCCGGTTTCATAGAGTAAACGGGAAACTTCGCTAATTTGATCAGAATTAACCGTTACGGCCATGAGAATACCGCCACGTTTTAATCCTTCGGCATAAACTTCGGCGTCATCTGTTGGAACACCCATCTTGACCAGGCCGCCTAACAGCGCTCCACCGGCTACGGCACCCAAACCGGCCCCCGCAGCGGCTGTACCCAACAGTGTTGCGAGAGTGCTGCCCGCAATTACCGGACCAACACCCGGAATAAACATGGACCCGATGCCAGCTACAAGCCCGGCAAACATGCCTAAACTTGCTCCGCCAACGGCTCCAGCTACCAGGCCTTCAGCCGCTTCTTGTTCAACTTCTTCTCTTTCGGTGAATGGCTCTAATACGTGTTCGCGGCCCATGACGTTAATTTGCGAGCTTGGGACTCCATAAGATTTGAGTGTTCCCAGAGCTTGGTTGACATCTTCCATATTTCTAAACAACGCTACAACGGTCGTTGACATTTTATTTTCCTTTCCCAACAGTACCCTTAGTTTGATCGGTGATCGAGAAGACCTGGCAGAGAAGCTTTGGGCGGTCATTCGACTTTTCAGTAGGAGAGAGAGCTTACTTTGTACTGTATAGCCAAATGCTCTGCCAGGCCAGGACTAAACCGTCTCGCTGATAAGTTTAACACGATTATCGGGTGGTCAACCATACCCATAGGAATAACTTCCTGAGATCTACTAGAGCTATATTTTCATCACTCAGGTAGTATTAATAAGGAAGCTGTCTTCTATAATTGACACCCTTGTACGAACGTTGTACGATTGAGATAATCCAGTATTTGGTTGATCTAATGGGAGGAAAACCATGAAGAGACAGCCTGGGCAGATTATCCGCCTGTTGTTGGGGATGGGGATGATGCTATTGTTGGTCGCAAGTTGGCCTTCGTTGGTACAAGGGCAGCCCCCGGCCTCACCAAAACAGCAGCAGCCTTGTTATACCTGCTATGCTCCCCCCCCCCCCCCACCTTGGTGGCAGCATCGGAACTTCGTTGAACCGCCGGTAATGATGCCAGAGCCATCTTTACCCGCTGTGGATGAAAAACAAAATGAGAACGAAACCGTTGCACCCTATCACCATGAACCCAGCATTGTTGTAAAGTGGAACGAATTGATGCTGGCGGCTATACGTAACGGCCCGCCGCGTCCTACGGTTATCGCCCGATCGTTGTATATGGTTCATGCCGCCATGTACGATGCCTGGAGCGCCTACGATCCCATTGCCGAGCCTGTTGTGGCTGGTTATGTTGTGCGCCAGCCGGTTGAGAAGCATACGCGGAATAATCAGGCAGTTGCGGTCAGTCAGGCTGCCTTCCATATGCTGGCCGATCAATTTCCTGAATACGAACAAAGTACGCAATCATTCAGCCGGATGATGCAGATACTGGGTTATGAAATTGTGAACGAGGGCAATAAATCGACACCGGCGGGGATTGGATATTTGGCGGCCCAAGGCGTACTCGAATCGCGACAAGATGATGGCTCTAATGCAAACAACAACTATGCTGATATTACCTCGGATGTGTACCCGGAGCCGTACGAGGCGGTCAACAGTGCCGACCCCGGCACCGGCAAAGTCCCGGGCCAAGCCGCATTCGATCCCAACCATTGGCAGCCGTTGCGCGTCCCCACCGGCTCTATAGTTGACTCATCCGGCGTGCCGATGTTAGACCCAACGCAGATCGACAGTTATAAAGATCAAGTCTTTGTAACACCCCACTGGGGAGCGGTTAAACCATTTGCATTGACATCGGGTGACCAATTTCGACCGCCGGCTCCACCCCAACTTGGTTCCAACGAAATTTATACCGATGCTTTAGGTCAGACGATGCTCTCTGATGAAGCGTATCGCCGCCAGTTCGACGAAGTCTTAAATTATAGCGCTAACTTGACCGATGAGATGAAGTGCATCGCCGAATATTGGGCCGATGGGCCGCGCTCGGAAACACCGCCGGGCCATTGGAACGCTCTGGCCCACGGCATCTCTTATCGCGATCGCCATACGATTGAAGATGACGTGAAGCTTTACCTGGCCCTTAACGGTGCGCTGTTTGATGCCAGCATTTCTGCCTGGGATGCCAAACGAGCCTACGACTCCGTTCGTCCGGCCTCGGCTATCCGGCATATGTATTACGGTCAGTTTATTCGCGCTTGGGCCGGCCCTAATAAAGGCTCTCAGCAAATTTTGGGCGAACAGTGGCAACCGTATCAGGCCCTTACCTTTGTAACTCCGGCCTTCGCCGAGTATGTATCGGGCCATAGCACTTTTAGCGCCGCTGCCGCCGAGATATTGACCCGCTATACGGGCAAGAACCGGTTTTATGATGGCAGAACCGTTCTGTACGACGATTTCAACGGTGATGGGGTACCTGATATGCTGGGAGAGCATGTTATCAAAGTGGGCGGCAATATGTTTGAGTTCAGTCCGCAAAAGGTCATTGTCTTACAGTGGAACACGTTCCAAGACGCTGCCGACGAGGCCGGTATCTCGCGGCTGTACGGCGGAATTCACATTCAGGATGGGGATCGCTATGGGCGGCGTATGGGCAAGGAGATCGCCGGCGAGGCCTACGCTTTGGCTGAGCAATATTGGAATGGTACTATCGAACGGTAAAACGAAACCCGGATAGTTGAACTATAGATCAATCCTTCGGACGACCGATGTGTCCGAAGGATTTTTTTGTAACACGGGATGGTTTTACACCACAGCCGGAACCTTATTACCGGCTTCCTTAATGGCAGCGGGTACATCGGTGAAGTACAGAATAATCATTCCGACGATGAAGAAGATGATAATCGGCAAGATGGCAATACGTGAACTCCCTGTCATTTGCACAGCAGTACCGAAGACAACCGGTCCAATCCACGAAGTGCCCCGCTCGCTAATTTCGTACAGACCGAAGTAGGCCGACTCGCGATTTTCGGGGATCATCTGCGAGAAGAGAGAGCGGCTTAACGCCTGCGAACTGCCCAAAACGATACCCGTCGTGAAGCCCAAAATCCAGAATTGCAGTTGGGTATAAAGGAAGCCATAGGCGTAGATGACTGAAGCTGCCCAAATGAGCAGGTTGATGATGATGGTCCACTTGGCTCCAATCCGCGCTGCCAAAAGATTGAACAGCCAGGCTCCGGCAGCAGCTACAAACTGAACAAATAGGATGACGATCACCAACGTTTCGTACCCCATCCCCAATTCGCTAACGGCAAAGAGACCGGAGGCGACAATCACCGTTTGGATACCATCATTATAAATGAGATACCCTATCAGAAAACGGAGCGTTTTGGGGTAGCGGTGATACATTTCTTTCAACGAGGCGAAGAACTCTTTGAGGCTATGGGTGAGATAATTAGCCCCAGGCGGAAGCTTCCCCTCCGGCTGGCGCTGGCGCAGATGGCGCTGCGGAAAAATAAGGGTAAAAAAGAGCCACCAGATTCCGGCACTAGCCAAGCTGAGACGCACCGCCAGCCCCGTATCGGCCATAAAGTTGACCATCAAGATGTTGATAACGAGCAACACCCCGCCGCCGGTATAGCCGTAGCCAAAACCCTGAGAGCTGACCCGGTCTCGATTATCCGGGCTAGCGATGTCCGGTAGGAAGGCGTTGTAAAAGACCAGTGCCGCGCCAAAAGAGAGGTTGGCAATAAGAAAAAGCACGCCTCCCAGCAAAACCAGATTGCCCTGCACAAAAAAAAGGAGAATAGTCGCGATGGCTCCGGTGTAGGCAAAAATAAGCAAGAGTAATTTTTTGAGAGGTGAGTAATCGGCCAGCGTGCCGAGGATGGGGAGAAATATAACCTGCATCCCCACCGACAGCGAGACACAGTAGGGGAAAAAGGCGTCGGCTTCGATGCCGTAGCCGAACAGAAAAACAAAACCGCCCTGAGCGCGAGCCAATTCGGCCAGGTACGGTCCCAAAAAGGTGGTTACGACGGTACTGCCAAAGGGTGAGTTGGCCCAGTCGTACATGATCCAACTGAAGATTTCGCGTTTGTCGTCCAGGGGATATGGTCCTCACTTAATATTGATAAAGTGAGTTCATTGTACCAATGAATACAGAGAATGTCACCTATCGAAGGGTAGGGCATCTGTTCTCAATTAAAGTTCAATCGAATGAACGTCATCCCGAAATAGCGATTCAGTGACCGCATTTCTTTTCAACGCATGCAGCGATCCAAACCGAGATCGAAAACGGGGCCGGTTTTAGCGATACTATCGAAAACCAGCCCCGTCTGACTAATGGTAAGTCTGCTCTAAATCGTGGTAGCGTTAGACCCCCGGTTTTTGCCATAACCGTAAACATTTTGCCCCATTTTGTTCAAAAACGAATCCTGGTCGGTCTCACTTTGAAGAAAAACCGGGGGTCTTTCTGGTCCCCATGATTTAATGTCGCGCTACCTGACGAATGGGTTAGGTCTTATTCCATAGCTACTCTAAATCCCAACTGCGAGTCTGACCCGGCCGATGATTGGAGGATTGGATCTTCAACATCCCACCGGGGTATTCCGGTGCAAGTTTGCTAACATCATTGAGCTTTTTGAGTTCCTCGTCCGAAAGCTTAATGTTAACGGAATTTAAATTGTTATTAAGCTGATCCAGCCGTTTGGCTCCAATGATGACGCTGGTCACCGCTTTTTGATGCAGCAGCCAATGTAGCGTACCATACCGGCTCGAACCACATCGTCCAAAGTACGCAGCACATCTTCCCAGTCCGTAAGGGGATCGAAGCCGTGAATTTGATACAGATCGATGTGATCTGTCCCCAATCGTTTCAAGCTACCCTCAATCTGCTGCCGAATATGAACGCGAGAAAACCCAATTTGATTAGGACCATCGCCCATGCGACCAAAAACCTTCGTGGCGATGATAGCATCATGTCGTTTCCCCTCCAGCGCTTTCCCCAACAGCGTTTCCAATGGGCCGTAGCTGTAAATGTTGGCCGTATTGAAAAAGTTGATGTCGGCGTCTAACGCGCGATTGACGAGGGTATTGATGCTTTCCTGATCTAACTGACCGGTATTTGTCCATATGTCTTCACCACCAAAAGGCACTCTCTCGCGACTTCTGTCAGATTTCCTGAACGCCTTCAACCCAGATTGACGTAAAGTATTAGAAATTTCTATCTTGACAGCGGACTGAAACCATGCTATTGTGTCTGTATTGTTAGGTGTTGTTCAGTCTAGAGTAAGAGAACGATCTGAAATTGATTTTGAACCTCTAGCAAGACCCAATACTGAGGAAAGGAGGTTTAAAGCAGTGGCAGATCGTGAAGTAGGCACCGTTAAATGGTTCAATCCCAATAAAGGCTTTGGTTTTATTGAACGCAACAACGGTAAAGACGTTTTCGTTCATTACAGTGCAATCAACAGCACCGGATATCGTACTCTCGAAGAAGGTCAGCGTGTAGAATTCACTGTAGTTGACGGCAAAAAAGGTCCCCAAGCTCAAGATGTAAGTCTGGCTTAGTAAACTCTAAAGAAGGCTTCCATCGGTAGCAATCTTTTTTGTTAATACCTAACTCAAAATTATAGAAAAAGTAGCGCCTTTTTATAGCAAAGGGCGCTATTTTTTATTACTGATATTATTATTTGTAGACGGTATCGAATCCCTTTACAATATTTTTTATCATTCACAGTCGAAAAGTTTTATGGCAACCACAAAATTCACGCGTCGTCAATTTCTAAAGCATAGTCTGGCCGTGCCTGTGCTGTTACGTTATCCTCAAAGTCAAGCAGCCGATCCTCTAGTTCAATTTATCTGGTCTGGAGGGGTCACGTCGACAGCGGCTCTCATTAAAGCTAAAATCACCCGCGACAGTCAGGCCGTGCGCTTGCTGGTCAGTTCTAATGCAGATTTGAGCCAGCCCCTTGCCTCAGACCCGCAAACGGCTAGCTTAGCCTCAAATAATCGAGTTATTGCCTTTTCACTTGCTGATTTGGCACCAAATACGGTCTATCACTATGCCATTGAGGTCGATGGCGTGCTTGATACCGCCCGATCGGGGCAGTTCAAAACCTTTCCCGATGGCGCGGCTTCGTTTATGATCGCCTTCGGTTCGTGCGCCGAAACCGGTTCGGCTCATCCCATTTTTGAAACCATTCGCAACCTCAACCCGCTCTTTTTTATCCATACCGGCGATTTTCACTATCTCGATATTCCGACCAACGATCGCGCCCTTTTTCGCGACGCCTTCGAGACAGTGTTGGCATCACCCACCCAATCATCATTGTATCGCTCCACGCCGCTGGTTTATATGTGGGATGACCACGACTACGGCCCTAATGACAGCACCGCGCTGTCGGCCAGTCGACCGGCGGCGCGATTGACCTATCAGGAGTATGTGCCGCACTATCCGCTGGCCGAAGGTAATGGCAACGTGCCGATTTACCACGCCTTCAGTGTAGGCCGGGCGCGCTTTATCGTCACCGATTTGCGCTCAGAACGCAGCCCAAAACTCGATCCCGACGATGCCAACAAAAGTATGCTCGGTCCTCGACAGAAAGCCTGGTTCAAGCAGGAGTTGCTTCAGGCCAAAAGCGATCACGCCCTGATTATCTGGATCAGCAGCGTCGATTGGATACCGCAGCTCAGTGACGGCTGGTATCTGTATAGCACCGAGCGGCGTGAATTGGCCGATTTTATCCAGGCCAACGCTATCAACAATCTGGCGATGATTGCCGGCGATTTACATATGGTCGGCATCGACAACGGCAGCCATGCCGATTTTACCACCGTCGGCGGGGGCGGCTTCCCCATCTTTCAGGCCTCGCCGCTCGACCGCTTTGGCTTTGACGCCGATGCGCTCTACAGCGAGGGCCGTGTTGCTCAACGAGGACAGTTTGGCATTATGAATGTGATCGATGACGGCGGCTCGACGGTTTGGGTCGAATGGAGTGCGCGAAGTTGGACCAACGAAGAACTACTGGCCTATCGTTTTTCGGTGCAGACACCATGAAGAAATTAACTTTGGCCGCCATTGGCTGCGGTAACCGAACCCAGATATATCTGGCCCTGGCCGCCCGCCAACCAGAGCGCTATCAAATTGTGGCCGCGGCCGATCCCGATCCGGAACGTGTCGCGATTGTTCGCCATTTATCGCGTAATCCCGACTTCGTCAGCTTCGCTACTGCCGATGATATTTTAGCTCAACCGCAACTGGCCGACGTAATGATTATTGGCACCCAGGATAATTATCATTATGCGCCCTGTCGACAAGCGCTAGAGCAGGGCTATGATATTTTGCTGGAAAAGCCCATCGCCCAAACACCGGCCCAGGTCATCGATCTGGAGCAGCAGGCCGCGCGGCTGGGCCGTCGAGTATTGGTTTGCCACGTACTGCGCTATACGCCGTTTTATCGCAAGGTCAAAGCCATCGTCGACAGCGGAGTGCTGGGAGAAATGGTGAGCCTGAACGCAGTTGAAGGCGTGGGCGACTGGCATCAAGCCCATTCCTATGTGCGAGGTAAATGGGCTATATCCGAGCAGGCCACGCCGATGATCGTTGCCAAAAGCTGTCACGATATGGACATCATCGCCTGGTTGTTCGACCGGCCTTGTCACAGCTTGTCCAGTTGGGGCGGGCTGACCTATTTCACCGCCGCCAACGCTCCCGCGGATGCGCCCTTGCGCTGCACCGATGGCTGTCCTCACACGTCTACCTGTCCTTACGACGCTGCGCTCTACCTGACCAAACACCGACGCTGGCTCGACTATATCTACAATAATCCCGCCAGCACATCAGATGAGGCCATCCGTACCTGGTTGATTGCCAGCCCCTGGAGCCGCTGCGTTTATCGCTGCGATAACACGGCCGTTGATCATCAGGTGGTCAATATGCAGTTTCAAGGGGGTGCCACCGCTACCTTTACAATGACTGCGTTCGGCTGGGGTCGTGACATCGAAATTTTTGGCACACGAGCCAGACTGTGGGGCGGAGCCTCCTGCCGCAGCCACGCCGGAGCCGACATCATTGTCGAAGAACACGCAACCGGCGAGCGCGTTTCGTACACCATCCCCCACGAGGAGAGCGGCCACGGCGGCGGTGACGCCGGTTTGGTCGATGCTCTCTATACCGAAATGACTCGTGACGATACCAGCGCGCTGCGCTCCTCAATCGCTGTTTCCGTCGCCAGCCACGTTATGGCCTTCGCCGCCGAAACCGCCCGACAGACGGGCCAAACGGTGGATCTGACGAATTTTTACAACGCAAGTGCTAACAAACAAAAATAAATCGCTTCCGCAATATCAAAAATAGAGATGAGGAGATTATCCTCACAACGCTCTTTATCGCCCAATCTCCTCATCTCCTGCCATTATCGCTCAGGGTATTTAACGTCTGCTCCTATTATTACCACGAGATTTTGACATAAGCCTGGGAAAGAAACCTGGGTTTTCGGTCAATTCGACAATTTTCCGCCGATCAACGCCTTATTTTCATGAAAATCCTCTCTTTTTCGCTGATCAAGACGTTATTTTCGTAAAAATTGCTTCTTTTTCGGCGATCAAAACCTTATTTTCGTAAAAATTGCTTCTTTTTCGCTGATCAAGTCGTTATTTTATGAAAATTACTTCTTTTTTGGCGAGATAGCTTCGCACTAAATCATGGTAGCGTTAGAATCCCGGTTTTTCTTGAACATGAGAGCGGCAAAGGCTTATGTTTGGGCTAAATTGGGCAACATGCTTGCGATTTAGCTCGAAAACGAACCCTTGCCGTTCTTCCTTGAAAAAAACCGGGGATCTAACGCTGCCACATTCTGATAATCAGCAACCTATCGCCAAGGTGTTATGGGAACCCGATTTTATCCGGCCCGGCTGACCGGCGCGACCATTTAGCGCCATTACACCCGGTTGTAGCTGTGATTTAGGCTAAGGCTCAATATGGATTCCTGGGAGATCATAGAAATGAGGCAGTAGTCATGCCCGAATGTCTTTATCGGGTATCAACAGGTTTTATGTCGATAGATTCCCGCTAAAAGCATGCGGGAATGACATCGGCAAGCGTTCCTCCTTGAAACTATCGTAAGCCTGGGTTAATCGTACCGATTTTCGGCACAACTCCTCAACTCCATCGCTCATTCCATCAGCAGCGGTTCATCGCCCACATGGGTTAGCTAATAACATGGGGTTTACTCATCCGGGTGGGTCAGAACTACTCTGTTACGTTAAAAAGACCGCCTAGATGAGTATGGGCGGACTATGAACCGGATGTTATACTAAATAGGAAGGCGATGAGAGCGATAGCTCTGTCGGCGTATGCTTTTTTATGAAAGAAAGGCTAAGGCTGAGGCTAAGGCGAAGAAAAAAACGTTTTTCCTTAGCCTCAGCCTTAGCCATAGCCTATGAACGCCATTATCTACAAAATAGATATGGACATCCTATTGAAAAGACAGCTATACCCTACAAAGGAGTATTACAATGAATCCGCTATTACAAATAAAAGAATATGGCCAAAGCGTCTGGCTCGATTATCTTAGCCGCGATATTTTAGAATCGGGCGAACTTCGACAGCGCATCCGGGAAGATGGGGTGTGTGGTCTTACCTCTAACCCGGCCATCTTCCAAAAAGCCATCTCCGGCAGCGATATTTACGATAATCCTATCCGTCGCATGGTTTTGGCCGGTGATGATGTTGATACGATCTATCAATCGATTGTTGTGAGTGATATTCAAGATGCGGCTGATGAATTTAAATCGGTTTACCTGGCCAGCGGCGGGCAAGATGGCTATGTGAGCCTGGAAGTGTCGCCGCACTTGGCCCACGATACCGAAGGAACCATAGATGAGGCCCGCAAGTTGTGGGCTGCTGTAAATCGGCCTAATCTCTTCATTAAGGTGCCGGGTACGGAAGCCGGTATCCCGGCCATCCGCCAATTGATTAGCGACGGCATTAATGTTAACGTCACCCTCTTATTTGGGCTGCCGCGCTACAAAGCGGCGGCGCAAGCCTATGTCGATGGCTTAATCGACCGGCTGCAGGCCGGACACGCTGTCGATAATGTCTATTCCGTAGCCAGCTTCTTTTTAAGTCGCATCGATGTTTTGGTTGATAAGAAGTTGGAGAAAATTATTGAAAACGGTGGCCCTAAAGCGGCGGTCTCCAAAGAATTGCGCGGTCAGACGGCTATTGCCAACGCCAAACAGGCTTATCAGATGTACAAACAGATCTTTAGCACCGATACATTCCATAAATTGACGAGCAGAGGAGCTAATGGCCAACGTTTGTTGTGGGCCAGCACCAGCACCAAAGATCCCGACTATAGCGATGTAAAATATGTGGAAGCCCTCATCGGACCGGACACTGTTAACACCATGCCCTCTGAAACGCTCGATGCTTACCGCGATCACGGCCAACCGGCTGCCCGTTTGGAAGAGGATATGGCCTTGAGCTACAAAACGCTGACCCGCCTGCCGGATGTCGGTATTGATCTCGATACTGTCACCGATCAGCTTGAAAGGGAAGGGGTGAAGAAGTTTATCGATCCATTTGATAAACTGATGCAGGCTATCGCCGACCAGCGCCAAACATTTTTGGCCGAATCAACCGATTCGGAGGCTCACAGCGCCACAAACAGCGATTTGCCCGCGCGCGAAGAAACTATCGACCCCAACAGTAAGGTTGATGAAGAATTGCTGGAATCCTTTCCGGCCAGCGACGCAAGCGGCAACTGGAAATAAGTTCGTTCGTGAGCTAAGCTATCTTGATAGACAAAACGGATAAAAGAGGTGCAATCATCCCCGTTATTCCCGCAGGCTTTTAGCGGGAATCTACGCCTAAAGACTCTGCTGGATGCCCGACAAAAACATTCGGGCATGACATAGTGGCTTTCATTGTACGATGTTTATCTGACTTATCTATAAGCTCGGAATGGACTTTATTGACCGAAAAACCTGGTTTTTTCTTGACGTTAAGCCAAAGGCCGGTTCTAGGACGAAGAGGAGCAACTGTATGGCTCAAAACAACAATAAAAACGAAAAACAGCCTCAATCACCGGATAATTCCGATCAGAATGATGGTCGGTCCATGTATCCGCTTCGCCGCCAAATTTTATCGACAATCGTATGGGTTGCCGTTATTTTAATTGCCAGCTCCTGGTTTTGGAGCAGCTTCGGTAATGATCAGGGCAATACGGCTTCCATTAGCTATAGTACCTTCCGGCAGCAGGTACAATCCGGCAATGTCGAACGTGTTATTGTTTCCGGTGAGCAAATTCAGGGCGATTTTGTCGAATTGTTTACGCCGGATGTCGAAACGGACGAAACGGGTGAGGAACAGCCCGTCGAAGCAGCCGAACAGTTTGTTACCTACCTGCCTTCTTTTGGCGATGATACATTATTGCCGCTGTTAGAAGCCCAAGGGGTTACGGTCGAAACGCGTCCCGTATCCGATGTCGATTGGTGGAGCATCTTGGCCAGTGTCTTGCCGTTTTTGCTCTTTATCGGGCTGGGATTCCTCATTTTTCGGGGAATTCAATCGCAGGGGCGCAATGTGATGTCAATTGGCAAAAACCGGGCCAAATTGTATGAACAACAAGACAAAGAAGGGCGCACTACATTTGATGATGTCGCCGGAGCCGATGGAGCTAAGACCGAACTGCGCGAGATCGTCGGTTTTTTGAAAGATTCCGAGCGATACAAGCGATTAGGGGCTGAAACGCCCAAAGGGGTTCTTTTGGTGGGGCCGCCCGGTACCGGCAAGACGCTTTTGGCGCGGGCCGTAGCCGGCGAGGCCGAAGTACCCTTTTTTAGCATCAGCGGCTCCGACTTTATGGAGATGTTTGTCGGCGTTGGTGCCTCGCGGGTGCGCAAGATGTTCGAAGAGGCTAAAAAATCGGCACCGTGCATTATATTCATCGACGAAATCGATTCTATCGGACGACGACGCGGGGCCGGGTTAGGTGGCGGCCATGATGAGCGCGAGCAGACCCTTAACCAGCTTTTATCGGAGCTAGACGGCTTTCAACCCAGTCAAAACGTCATCGTCATCGCCGCAACCAACCGGCCCGACATTCTCGACCCGGCTTTGCTTCGTCCGGGCCGTTTCGACCGGCGCATTACGGTTGATTTGCCAACCACACAAAGCCGCGAAGCAATTTTGAAAATTCACGCCAAAGGCAAACCGTTAGCCTCAACCGTCGACCTCAAAGAGATTGCGCGCGGCACACCGGGCTTTAGCGGGGCCGATTTAAAGAATATGCTCAACGAAGCGGCTCTGTTGGCGGCCCGGCACGATAAAAACGTTATCGAACCGGATGATATTGAGGAAGCCCGAGACAAAATTCTGATGGGATTGGAGCGCGAAGGTTTGGCCTTAACCGAAGAAGAGCGCGAGCTTATTGCTTACCACGAAGCCGGCCATGCGGTGGTCGCGGCAGTCTTACCCCACGCCGATCCGGTTCATAAGGTGACGATTATTCCGCGCGGTCGGGCTATGGGTGTCACCCAACAATTGCCGGAACGGGAGAAGTATATTTACCCGCGTGAATATATGGTTGACCGTTTAGCGGTGATGATGGGCGGTCGCGCCGCCGAAAACCTTATGCTCGATACCTCAACCAGCGGCGCGGAAAACGATTTGAAGCAAGCCACCCAATTAGCCCGTCGTATGGTAATTGAATGGGGTATGAGCGAACGCTTAGGTCGTGTGGCCTGGGGCGGCGAACGTCAACAGGTGTTTTTAGGCGAAGAAATCGCCCACCGGCGTGATTACAGCGAAACCACCGCTCGCGAAATCGATAATGAAGTAAAAACCATTCTCGATGAAGCTTTCGTCTGCGCCACCGACACCTTAGAAACCCATCGCGCCGGCATGGAGCGTTTGGTCGCGGCCCTACTCGATAAAGAAGAAGTGATGGGCCAAGAAGTATTGGAAATGCTTGATGTCGAGGAATCGACGGATGAATCAGCTTCAACCTATGTCAATGCGAATGGATATAAGGTGAGTTCGTTGGATTAGGCTAAAAATATTCCTCACCCCCAACCCTCTCCCTCTTGTAAATCAACAAATTAATCGGGTGTTCAGGAATCACAAAGCTAGCTTTGTGATTCCTCGGTTAATTTCTAAAAACCTCAAGAGGGAGAGGGGAGTCGCGCAAGCGACGGGGTGAGGGTGAGAATCCAGGATGAAGGGGTGATTGCTGGGCATTACATCCTCACTCCGGCTCCTTAACTTCAAGTATTCCCATGCCATGCTCATCTAAAGCTTGCTTAAGGCTGGTCAGCGTCTTTTCCAACGTTTGCGCGACATCACCCGCCGATGGACCGGCGGTGGAGAGCGTAATCCGAAATTTTACGTCGGGACCGAAGCCTTTGGCCCGCGATTTAACGTAGACATCAGGATGGTGATCGGCCACGGCTTGTAAAATGGGGGCCAAGACCGATTCGTCCCGGCAATCGACAATGACCCGCTTTTCCAGATAAGCACTTTGCCCAAAAAGCGCATCGAGCGTGGGTTGCAGTGCCTCCGTGAAAATCGCCTTCATCTCGCCGGGCACTCCCGGCAAACTGACCACGGTTATATCTTCAATTTCTAATAACATCCCCGGCGCTGCGCCGACCGGGTTTTTCAACGGCACAGCGCCTTGCGGCAGCCGTGCCATCTTCTTACGGGGTGGAGTCATCGCTGCATCCGGCACCGATCCCTCTTGGGCCAGCGTTTTATACGTTGTTGTGACCATGGCCAGGGCTTCGTCGTTGATGGCCAGCGGTTGGCCGGTTGCTGCGGCGATGGCCGCCAGGGTCAGGTCGTCGCCGGTAGGGCCAAGGCCGCCGGTGGTAAAAATCAAGCGGCTTTGGCGCTGTTTAGCACCGTGCAGTTCGCGCACAATCGCCGTTTGATCATCGCGTACGATGACGGCCCGTTCAACGCGGCCTCCCAGCCCGGCTATTTGTTTGCACAGCCAATGGCTGTTGGTATCGAGCACATCGCCCTGTAAAACTTCGTTGCCGATGGCGATAATTTCTACGGATAGCATGATTGTTCCTCACTTTGGTAATTTACAGCATACGTAAGGGTTTTTACCACAGCGTTCACAGAGAAGGCACAAAGTTCGCAGAGCGTCTCACCTTTGTGGTCTCTGTGCCTTCTCCGCGCCCTTTGTGGTGAAATCTTTTGGTTGTGTTAACGCCTTTTATGCCTCTTGCTCAATTAGGATTGTAATAACGGGTGAATGGCGATGGCGGCGAAGGTATGCTGCAAATCGGCAGGCGTAAGGATATTGTCAGCCGTAATTACACCGGTAAGACGGTCGAGCGGGGTGTGATCGAAGTAGAAATTAAGAATGGTTACATTATCCATTGTCTCGGTCACGATTTCAGCCGGATTTTTGGGCGGTTCGGGCGGGTGGGCATAAGCATCCGGTAAAAACTTCTCTAATCCACACAGCGCGTAAAAATCAACCCCCAACGCTTGCGCGGCGAGGGCCAACCCCAATGTCCCGCTTTTATTGATCAATCCGGCGGGCGAAACGCTGTCGGCCCCCACAAAAATTCGCTGTACCTCCGCAAGTTGGGCAAATGCCGCCGCATCGGTTAGCAACGCCACCTTTATGCCCGCCTGTCCCAACGATTTCGCCAGCGCAACCCCTTCATTCATGGGCCGCGACTCGGTCGCGATAATTTCGAACCGTTTGCCGTCGCGCCGGGCCGTATAAAGGGCCTGGGCCACCGTGGCGCTGGCCGAATGAGTCATTATCGTCATACCGTCCTCGATTAAGGCGGCGGCGCGTTTTGCAATCTTTCCACCTGACTGTTCGATGGCGTTCAGGAAGGTGTGGCAGCTTTGTCGAACGGTGTGCGGTATCGACTCCCCCTTTGGCCGCGATTCAAGCGTCCATAGCAACTGATTACCCACATTAAAGAGCGGAGCCATCGTCGGTTGGGCCGCAATCAGCGCTTTGGCCGTCGCGCCGAGGCTATCAAGCAGCCGATCATCATCAGCCGGTGCGTTCTCATCATCAACTACGGATAAGAGCGCCTGCGCGGCCTGCCGGGTCAGTGCAACCGCGCCGCTGAGGTTGTCGGCTCGAATTGTTTCGATTTTTGCGCGGGTGGCGCGAGGTATCATCAGCGTTTGCCTTTTGTTATGTTGCTGTTGGGGTGTGATTGGCTAACCACACTGACCGGATAAATGGGGACAGAACCGCCGGTCGGATTATCGGGATTTTGTTTATGTTTTGGTTTTGATTGTAGCCGTTTCGTAGTGTGGAACAAAAAACCGTATTCATTTGGTGCTGT
>JAGRBZ010001057.1 GCA_020433805.1 Anaerolineae bacterium | reverse complement strand
GCTCTCCCTTTCATGGACAGGAGGGGTTGTAAGCCAGGGATTGCAATTCGCTACCCTTGTTTTTTTAATGACCTTTTTGTTTTGGGAATTTTTCACACCCTTCAATTTATTCGGAGAGCCGTTGCATTTAATAGCTCTTGAGCTACTGTTTTGGGTATGTATCGCATTGGCTGATGGCTTAGCCATTTCTGCAATCATTGGGGAAAAAGCATCTCACAAGGCAAATTAACTCGGACTGGGAAAATCCATGCCGCTTCGCTCTGCGACTTTTCCTGGCTGGTTATTTGCAACGATCAAGCCGACATCGGCCGTCAAAGCCTTCGGCTTTTCCGTCCTCGCGGGTTATCCGCCGTCCCGATATACCTAATATTTCAATGGAAAGATCATGGAATTGAAACGAACTATTGGCGTTGTCCTCTTTCCTGGGTTCGAACTTCTTGACGTGTTTGGACCGCTTGAGATGTATGGAATAGCAAGCGAGCATTTCAATATTCGCATGATTTCTGAAGACGGACAGAATGTGGCAAGTAGGCAAGGGCCAAAATCAGTCGTTGACCATTCATTTGATGATGCGGTCCGTTATGACATCCTATTAGTTCCAGGTGGCCACGGAACACGTCGGGAAGT
>JAGRBZ010001056.1 GCA_020433805.1 Anaerolineae bacterium | reverse complement strand
GGGGGTTCAACTTTTGGGCTACTGCAATTGACCGGTTGACTAAAAAGGAAACCCTAACCAGTACCCAGTTAGGGTAGTCAATTGAGTGGAAAAATAATCGAGAGGTGTAGCCCAAATCCCTCTCACCCGGCCAAACTCACGTCGAGTGCAGCCAGTGCGATCAAATAATATAATACAAATCTAAATTTGTCAACCGTTCAATCGATCCAATTTAACGTTTCGATTGGAAACGTACTTGCCAAAATCAATAACTTTATCTAAGATGACTATATCAATGATCCAGGCAAAATAGAGTTTATAGAGTTTTAGAGTTAGGGAGTTTGATAAGTGGGCTAATTGCTGATTAGCCTCTTCATTAGGCCAAAAGTAGCCCTTCTCGGATCTGAAAACTCCCTAAACGCTACGAACTCATTAAACTCTACTAAATATAGTTCGTTACACAATGATCCGTGTACTAAACGATATAATTCCAAAATCCGCCACCCCCCAAGTTCGCATCGCGTTGTTTTTGCTGGCCTACCGCTGGATTAGCTTATTTATTGTTATCTGGCTCTTTCAGATTACCCCGGCAACCTATGCAGCGCCCGTGATTTCGGTTGCCGTGTTGGTTACGGCCATCATCATCACC
>JAGRBZ010001055.1 GCA_020433805.1 Anaerolineae bacterium | reverse complement strand
CTATAGGTCCACTGTCCGCCTCCCGGATCACATAGTTCACTCAGCTCAACGCCACCGCGATCGCTTGCTCGGTGGTCATATGCACCCCTTTGCTCCATGCCAGTTCAAACGCGACAGCCCCCAACTGGGCGCGGAGCCGGGCCAAGGCGTCCATGCCCTGTTGCCGAGCCGCCATTTCAAGTGGCGCGCCAATGTGACTGCGCAAAGTCTCAGCAGCTGCCCAGAGTTGAACGGCTTGTTCATCGCGTGCTTCCGCCTCGTTGACCAAGGCAAGTGATTCAAATGAGTAGGCATAGCCTCGCCGCAATCCCAACTGATGACGCATGCGCAACGATTCCGCGAGCAATGTCCTGGCGTGCGCGTACTCCCCCAGTTCTTGCGCGGCGCAACCTAGGTTGTGCATGGCGAGGGCGACGCCGCGCTGATAGCCCAACGCTTGATAGAGTTGCCGGCATTCGAGCAACGCTTCTCGCGCCGCCCCGTATTCGTGGATTTCCAATAAGTCTGCGCCAAGATTGTTGAGCGCACCGGCAAGTTCAAACGGATTCCCTACCGCGCGCCACAGCGCGACACTCGCAATGCCATACTGAACGGCTGTTTCCAATTCAACAGCCACATCCAAAATAAC
>JAGRBZ010001054.1 GCA_020433805.1 Anaerolineae bacterium | reverse complement strand
ATGAGCGTGCAGGGGACAACGCCGAAGAACTCTTCCATGGCCGTCCAACACTGGATGGCCGTGGCCTGAAGTTCGCTATTGGCCATCCACGTGTCCACGGCCGCGCCGAATTTGGCCATCTTCAGCAGCGCATCGGCGGGGATGTCCTTGACCTCCACGTAATCCTTGATGGCGGCCAGTTTGCCCTGCACCAGGGCTTCGTCGTCGGCCATGTTGTTGACCCAGCCGAAGAGTTCGTACAGGTCCAACGTCTCGACGCTGATACCTGTGTCTTCCAGCAGCTTCTCACTGTAGCGCACCGTGTTGAAGGCCTGGGGCCGCGCGCCCAAGGCGCCGATGCGCAGACCGCGCACGCCGCGGGTGACCCGGCAGACCGCCGCAAAGTCCATGAGATCTTTCTGAAAACTCACGGAGCGCGGGTCCACCGTGTGGAGCGTGGTGAGGCTGAAGGGAATGCCGTACTGGCGCAGGTTGTTGCAGACAGACATCTTGCCGCAGAAGCTGTCGCGGCGGTCGGCGATGGTCATGGCCGTGGCGTCGTCGGGAAAGGCCTGGATGAGCACGGGCACGCTGAGGCCGGACCAGCGCAGGGCATTGGCCACCGCCCGTTCATCGCCGAAGTTGGGCA
>JAGRBZ010001053.1 GCA_020433805.1 Anaerolineae bacterium | reverse complement strand
AGACGATGCAGTTTAGCCGCAACACAACTGTTATCATTATTACGGCCTCCACCAAATCTGATTGGATCGCTGCCACCCGCAATTTGGCTAATCGTGGCGTTAAACCGACCGCAGTGCTCATCGATCCTGCCAGTTTCAACGAGGATATTAACACGGTCGAAACCGAAATCGAGTTAACCGCCAGCCACATCCCCCATTACATAATCCGCCAGGGCGACCCATTAGAAGATGCGCTGGCGAATGCGCGTTCGACGAATCGTCGGTAGATTGTTCAGAGGATCAGGGTTCTCATTCCCCTCATAAATTCAGTGTTTCTTTCTCGCCCCTGAACAGAAACGTACCCCATTTGCACTAGCACAATAACACAGATTGTGCTAAACTATCAAGCTAACGTAGATTTACAATCTATTTTACACAATATGACATTCGAGATTAGGAGATGACGAATCACCCCCATCGAGGGGTATCACTGGTGGACTACTCAGTCCGGTGTTACCCCATTATCGATTACCCTTCTCCCGTCTCGTGATACAGTCTCAAACAACAAACTCTGAGGAATATTTTATGTCGCAAAACGGTCATCCAAAAACACTTTTTGAAAAAATTTGGGATAAACACATTGTGGTGT
>JAGRBZ010001052.1 GCA_020433805.1 Anaerolineae bacterium | reverse complement strand
CACTTCGAGGTCAGCCGCGCACAACTGTTTGACATCATCCGAGTGACCGGGCTACGCACCTTCAGCGAGATCATCGGCCAGCATGGGCGGGGCCGTGGCTGCGACATTTGTCGACCCGTGATCGCTTCGATCCTGGCGTCGTTGGGCACCGGCCATGTGATGGATACCGACCAGGCTCGGCTGCAGGACACAAACGACCACGTGATGGCCAATCTGCAAAAGGATGGCACCTACTCGGTTGTGCCTCGGATCCCAGGTGGCGAGATAACTCCGGCCGGACTGATCACCATCGGCCAGGTCGCAGCCGACTTCAACCTCTACACCAAGATCACCGGCGGCCAGCGGATCGACCTTTTCGGAGCTCGGTTGGAGGAACTCCCAGCCATCTGGAAGCGACTGGTCGATGCCGGCTTCGAGTCGGGCCACGCCTACGGGAAGTCCCTACGCACAGTGAAGTCCTGCGTCGGGCCCACCTGGTGTCGCTACGGCGTGCAGGATGCGGTGGGCATGGCGGTGGAACTCGAACTGCGCTACCGAGGCCTGCGCTCACCGCACAAGCTGAAGCTGGCCGTGTCCGGCTGTGCTCGTGAATGCGCGGAGGCGCGTGGCAAAGACGTCGGCGTGATCG
>JAGRBZ010001051.1 GCA_020433805.1 Anaerolineae bacterium | reverse complement strand
GGGTTTTAACCTCGCCCCGGCCAAAAATTTCTCGGTGTTCATAGAAGGTATCGAGCTTGATCCGCCGGCCTTGATAAACGCCGGTCACATACGCCACCTGTGACGGGCCGATGGGATGGTACTCACCCGGTACAAAGGTCAGCCCGTGTCGAGCGGCAAAACTACGCCAGCGCTCCCTGAGCGCGTTGTCTTGCTCAAAGGTGCGCCGGGCTTCTTTGCGCAAGATAAACGCCACGCCGCCGATGAGGCTGACCACCAGTCCGGTTACCAAATATACCATCGACGGTGATTATAGCATGAGGTTGAGGTGAAACAACTTGCCGCCTAGAACAATTTCAATTGAACATGATCCGGGCTTTCCTTCGCCGGCTTTCGATACGCCGACCTCTTAAGCTCTTTGAGCGCCTGTTCGATGTCGTCCACAAATTGGGACGGCGGATTAGTCATCTCCTGCCCAAACAGGAACCGGCTTTTGGCGTGGGTAAGAATCAATCGCTGCTGAGCGCGGGTCATGCCTACGTAGAACAGCCGGCGTTCCTCGTCGATGTCCGGGAGTTCGTCGCTGCGGTGGTAAGGCAGCAAGCCTTCCTCGCAGCCGACGATGAAGACCACCGGGAATTCCAACCCCT
>JAGRBZ010001050.1 GCA_020433805.1 Anaerolineae bacterium | reverse complement strand
TCGCCCGCCATAAAGCAACTCCCGAAGTGTGGTAAGGTTGTAAGAGGGAGTAGGGAATAAGGAGTAGGGAGTAGGGATAGCGTGTAAAGAGGCCGGCATTTATAACGGCTGCCTTTACACCCCATCCTACTTCTTACTTCCTACTCCTTACTCCCTCTTGAGTTAGTTATAAATTGCGTTGTTGGCCGGATTGTAAGACGGTTGGGTCCGTTTGGTGCCAACTTTATAAATAGCTGTCCAGGGCTGGTAGCGGCTGACAATTTCGTCATTATAAAGGAGTTTGTCACCCTCTTTAACCAGCCGGGTAACGCTTACGTTCATACCATCTTGGGCCCAGTCAACCTGTTTGATAACGCCGTCCGCAAGCGACGGATCGTTTTCATAAATAGGCGGACCGTGTTTGACCACATTGGTGACCACCGGTTCGCTAACCGTAACTTCACGGTTGGTGGGTGTGCCAAAAACTTTAAAGGTAACGGTTCCCGCTTCCAAATCTGACTCGGTGTGGATCAGCAGGAAATGATCGGTATCGTTTCTAAATTTAAAGTCCACATACGGCGCGTAAACGGTGGCGTCCAGCCCAATCTTCGAGTTGATCTCGTACCAGCCGACCCGGTAGCCGTGCGCCC
>JAGRBZ010001049.1 GCA_020433805.1 Anaerolineae bacterium | reverse complement strand
CTTGACCCTGGCCTCGGCCGCCGCCGCGCATCATCGCGCCATCTTGCATCATACCTTGACCTTGACCCATTCTCGAGCCGGGTTCACCAACGAGTTGATTAAGCCCAAGACCGTATCCATTTTGTGAACCATATGCAAACGCCGCAGGCGTTAAGAGTACAAGAGCTAAAGCCAAAACAACTATTCCAACTATAATGATCGCTAAACTTTTGTTCTTCACGATTTATCTCCTTCACAATGTGATTAATGTTCATTTGAGTTAAGATCATCACGACTTGATCTTTATGATTTCATCATAACTCCACATTGTGAAGAAGTTGTGAAGGTTTGTGAAAAACACCACAACTAACTTAAATGTTTATAGGCCGTCGAGCCTCCTTTCGATTTGATTTTGATTTGAGTGTAAACAGGCGGAAGTAGGTCAAAAACAGGACGCTCAAACCGGTCAGCAAATAGACAAACGTCATGACGGAGGTATCGCTGTCGGAGCCGGCCATCAAGCCGTGGCCCAACGCCAGAGCGTAAGCCAGGAAGGTCACATAGTGCAGCGCGCGCCAAATCTTGTGGCCGATCCGTTTACGAACGTAAAAACTGGCCGTCAGTACCAAACTCAAATAAAATGTAATCGTAC
>JAGRBZ010001048.1 GCA_020433805.1 Anaerolineae bacterium | reverse complement strand
TGTGCGTGGCGAGGGTTGCGGCATGCTGGTGCTCAAGCGCTTGTCGGATGCCCAGCGTAACGGCGACCGCGTGCTGGCCGTGGTGCGTGGCTCCGCGCTCAACCAGGATGGCCGCAGCAGCGGATTGACCGCGCCGAACGGCCAGGCACAGGAGGCGGTCATCAAGGCCGCGCTGGCTGACGCGCAGCTGAGGCCCGAAGACGTGAGCGTGATCGAAGCGCACGGTACTGGCACGCCGCTTGGTGATCCGATCGAGATCAAGGCGCTGAACGCCGTGTACGGGAAGCGTGCTGCTGGTCAGGCACTCAAGGTCGGTTCGGTCAAGACCAACATCGGCCATCTCGAGGCCGCTGCAGGGATCGCCGGTGTCATCAAGATGGTGCTGGCGTTGCAGCATCGTGCAGTACCGCCGCATCTGCATTTCCGGCAACCCAATCCGCTGATCGATTGGGCGCACAGTGCCATCGAGGTACCTGTCGCGCTCACACCCTGGGATACGCCAGCGGGCCAGCCGCGTCGCGCGGGTATCAGTTCGTTCGGGTTCAGTGGCACCAATGCGCATGTGCTGCTCGAAGAGGCGTTTACAGCAACCGACACTAGGGCCTCCGAGGCGATCGAGGGTCCGCAGCTG
>JAGRBZ010000104.1 GCA_020433805.1 Anaerolineae bacterium | reverse complement strand
GATGTGCATGAGGCCGGTGGGCTGCCCGGTTTACCGCCGCTGGCCGGTGGCGGTACGGTTGATGATATGGTTTTTCTGGGGCAGTTTCTCGATGGTTTGCAGGCGAGAGGGCGTGAGGATCTGTTAATCGGCGCGTGGATACCGGTTCACAACTACTTCCTCAACCACCCCCTCGATTACCCGACCGATCCGGTTAACGTGGATGACGTGCTGCTAACAGAGGCTGAAATCGAAGCGCGAGAGCTGACGCCGGAGCAGGTCGAGGCTATCAATGAGGCCCGCCGCAATGCGAAACTGCCCAGAGAAGAAGGCGGCTTTTGGGTGGGTAACACCATCGACAAAGACTCAAATGCCTTTCGCAAGTTTGATGCCTATGCCGAGATTTTTGCAGATCGTTTCGGCTACTATATACCGATAATTAGCACCGAAGGAGGAGCCACAGTCGGTGCGCAAGAAGATCCGCGCTATCCGCCGGTTCGAGAGGAAGATGTGACGATCCTAACGCTGGAGGCCTATCACTTTATGCTCGATGAAGCGCCAGGCTATTTCTTTGCTCACACGCCCTGGTTGTTGGCCAACAGCGCTGGTGAAGCCGGCGACGAGCGCTTTGAAAACGCTGCTTGGTACAAAGACCGCGAGGGAACCACACTGCCGGTCGTCGATGCATTGAAGGATGATCCGCGTAAGGATGAGGTGTGGGAATGGCAAGAACCAAGGCTGCCGATAGAGGATTGACGGATTACTTCCCCATCTTCACCGGCACACGCACAATATTGCCTTCCTCATCTTCTCGGACCGTATAAAGATCTTCGGGGCGCGTGACGCGGTCGATAAACAGAACGCCGTCGAG
Source organism: Anaerolineae bacterium (assembly GCA_020433805.1). Taxonomy (GTDB): domain Bacteria; phylum Chloroflexota; class Anaerolineae; order 4572-78; family J111; genus JAGRBY01. Next base: position 20,809 of record JAGRBZ010000104.1, on the reverse strand, counting down.
ATGGTCAATCTCATGGTGAACCAGCACCGCATCGAACCCCTCAAAAACACGATCAAAAGGCTGGCCGTATTCATCTAAGCCTTTGACCCGCAGGTGGTGCGGGCGCTCGGTCTCGGCAAATAGGCCGGGAAAACTTAAGCAGCCGTCGAAATCGCGCTCTTCTTGGCTTGACTCAACAATTTCCGGGTTGATAAGGGCAATGGGGGGATCGAGAGTTCCCTCACCCTCAGCATTGCCGTTGAGCCGTATAACGACAATACGGCTGTGAACGTTGATCTGCGGTGCAGCCAGGCCGATGCCGTTATCACAGTCGATAAGCGTATCTTTCAGATCACGAATGATTTTTTTGACACGCCGGTTCATCACGCGAACCGGCTCACTTTTTTTGCGCAAAGCGGCTTGGTTTTCGCTGTACAGAACGATGGGTTTGACCGCCATAATGTTTAGAACCTCTATTAATTTTTACTCATCCATTAAATAAACCGACTCCGCGTAATACCGAGCCTGGCTGTTGCCCAACTTTTCGATGACGAAGTGACGGAGCCATTTGTTTTTCTCCAATAACCCCTCTGCCGATTTGAGATAATCCAAGGCGAGATTGACACGTAGCACACGTCCGGAAACGATAAAGCGGGTGATGCCTGCCGGTAGAAAGTGTCCTGCTTGGACAATTTGCAAAACTTGCTCGACTGTGTAATTGCCAAAAACAACCAGCGCAGTCAGGTCAGGATATTCATCACGTAGATTATCGAAATTATCTTCCAGCGTGCGGGTGACGTAACTGGCCTCAATATACGTTTCAGTCAGTTGATTCAACGCCTCAAGTTTATTAACTCCCGGCGCAGCCTCGACCAAATAAATTTTGTCTTCTGTAGTGCGCAAGAAGCAAAGTCCACCATACTCGACCATTTCATTGTGGACCCGCTGCTGATCTGTTTCTCTCAGCGTGATAGTAGGAATAGCATTGAGAATATCCAAGAGTTGCGGTAGTTCGATTTGTCGAATGACATGATACCAGCTTTGTAAATCAAGTCCAGTTTCGGGGGTAGCCAACTGCACTAAGAGATGCGGCATCTGCATCTCTTTGAAGGCTTTGACCCGAGTGGCACCATCAAGTACCACATAGTGATCGTCGGCCTCAATGACGACCGGAGGATTTGCTAGAATACCGTCCTCTTCCAAGCGAGCGACGAGCCGTTTGACTCGTTTCGGATCGGTGTTTTCATGGGGTATAACTTCGTCGGAAAGTACAATGCGAAGCGACAGAGGATTGTCAACCGGCATGTCATGGATAACGTCTATAATTTGTTGAGCCACAGTTATAGCGGCCAGATTTTGAGCATCCTCGGTGCTGGCAGCGACGTGCGGCGTGGCAATAACCCGTTCGTGTTGGGCCAGCTTGCTGTCGATAGCCGGCTCTTGTCGAAACACATCCAGAGCTGCGCCGGCAATTAAACCGCGGTCCAGAGCATCGAGTAGATCAACTTCATTGATGACCGTGCCTCTGGCTGTGTTGAGAAGGTAAGCGGATGGTTTCATCAAGGCGAGTTGTGAGGCCGTAATAAGATTTTCCGTTTCCGGTTTGGCCGGTACGTGAAGCGAAACAAAGTCAGACAGACGGAGTAGATCGTTCAGATCGACAGCTTCCACTTTTGCGGCCAGATTAAGTTCCGGGGTTGGGCGACGCTGGTTGACCATTACCTTCATGCCAAATGCCTGCGCCCGGATCGCTACCTCACGACCAATGCGTCCGAAGCCAATGATACCCAGAGTTTTGCCGAACAATCCTGTGCCTATCAACTTACTCTTTTCCCAGCGCCCTTCCTTTAGACTCGTATCGGCTTCCGGTAGGCGTCGGGCTAGTGCCAGCATCATAGCCATCGTATGCTCGGCCACGGCACGCGTATTGGCATCAGGGCAGTTAACCACCTGGATACCGCGCTTCTGAGCTACCTCAACATCAATATTATCCAAGCCTGCGCCGGCGCGGCCAATCACCTTCAAATTATAGGCCCGTTCAATGGTATTGGCTCGAATTTTGGTAGCGCTTCTAACGACAACGGCTTCATAGTTGCCGATAATCTTCAGAAGTTCGTCGGGACTTAAGCCCGTTTTGACATCGACATCGGCATGTTCGCGAAGTAACTCTATTCCCGAATCTGCAATACGGTCACAAATAAGCACCCGGGGGCGTCGTCGGCTGGCAGTATCCATAATAGACCCTTTCTATTAATAACTCTTCTTTATGAATTTGGAATTACATTTCATAATGTGAATTGTAATTCCAAAATGAACCGTTTGTCAATTTTTCGTGCATGACAATGAGGGTCTAGTCTAAAACGGGCAATTGTGGAGGGAAAGCGATTTTTTTATAGAAAAGGATATTATTCGCGATAAGTAAAGAGAGAGGATGAGATATATTACTGGAGCGCGAGAAACGCTTGCTAGAAATATGTGTAAAAATAGGGTGTGAAAAGTTAGGGGCGATGAATTGTTATTTGTCACCTCGACGACAAATAACTAGTGAATTGACCAATAATAGATTGTCAACGCGTCAAGGTGGTGAATAACGCTTATAACATGTCAATTGATATCACAAACGCGGGGTAAGCCAATCACCCGATCGGCGGTTACTTCGCTGATAATATGGTCACAATCGCCCTGACCAATACCGGCAGACCAAACAATACACTGCATCCCTTGGATCTGGGCTACGCGGAATACATGGGCCTGGATAGGTATAAACGGTTCTTCGCTGGCCGTAGGGGGATAGCTCCAATTTTCTGTATTGGTGCTGTCTAAGCCGCGCAGCGTATTTAAGCAGTATAATTCGTCGGAAGCCAAATCAACTTGCTCAAATTCAAATACGACTGCCCCATCAAGCCAAACTAATCCGTCACGAGGCCCGACGATTTTTAGAGCCGGCCGCAAATTAACGGTTGGTGTCGCGATAGGGGTTGCTGTGTCGGTCGCTTCTATATCGATGGAAACAGCTAGCGGTGTATCGGAGGGTAGCGGGATAGGCGTAGCGGTGAACGTAGGTAGCGGTGTAGCGGTATTAGGTACGATAAGTTGAACCGATACGGGGGTGGTTGTTACCGTAAATGTTGCTGTGGGTTCTTGCGCGATATTTTGAGGCTGTTCTGTTGAATTGCCTCGATAGAAAATAAATACCGCTAAAGGGGTGCAGATCAACACAGCGGCTACACCCACAATTAATCGATTTCTAAGGTTGTGGGCCGGCGGTGGAAGCCAAGCTTGAAGATCGCGAGGGATATTTCGGCCTCTTTTGACCCGATAACGCAAGCTGCGGAGCGCGGCATCAGCATCTTGATGATCATATCGATCGGCTTTCTTGTAAAGTTTAATGGCTTTATCGTAATCACCGGCTAACTCAGCTTCAAACGCCTCTCGATAGAAGCGGTGAGCAAAGGTTTCAGAACTTTCCTCTTCTTGGGCAATCAGTTGGCTTTCGAGGGCCTCAATTCTGTGTCGAATTTGATTGGTCTGATTGATCGATAAATCCGGCACCGAGGCCGATGCTTCCATGTAGGTAAGCTCTCGATCCCGTAAGTTTGCCAAGGCGTTATACAACGATTGGAGTTCAGCTTGCTTTCTAATGCGCTGTTCGCGTGAAAGCGAGTCGCCAATGTGGTGTGACATACAACGTTTCTCTCTACAAAGGTTTTCAACACACAACGGTGCGTTACTTATTCGATACGAGGGTCATCATCCCAACAGCTAGCGAATGGTAAGTTCGCTGCCTTGCGCTGTTTTCCACACATCAATCCGAGCCGGAAAAGCATCTTTCAATTCATCGATGTGCGTGATGACGATGATCTTCTCAAAATCATCCTGAATAGCGTTAATCGCCTCAACCAAACGTTCGCGGCCTTGAATATCTTGCGTCCCAAAGCCCTCATCTAAAACCAAGGTTTGCAATCGCGCTCCGGCCCGTCGTGCTAAAATTTTGCTGATAGCCACCCGAATCGCAAAGTTGATGCGAAAGGCTTCGCCGCCGGAATACATTTCGTAGTCGCGCGTGCCTACCTCATCGGCAATGCGAATATCAAGTGTTTCGATGGTGCTGTCGCTGCTTTTTGCCTCGCGCTGGGTTTCAAAGCGAATGTTCATGCGACCATCGGTCATGCGGGTCAGCAGCCGGTTGGCTTCATCCTCAATTTCAGGAATGGCATTCTCAATAAGCAGCGCCTGGACACCTTTTTTGCCAAAGGCAAGCTGCAGCTCTTTATAAATACCAAAGGCTTCCCGAACGTGTTGAAGCAGCTCTTCTTTTTTCGTGCGCTCTTTCGCCTGGTAAGCAATATGGGCTAACTGCTGGTTTGTGGAGGCCACTTTATCTCGGGCCAGACGATAGGCACGTTCTTTTTCATTTTGGGTATTGCTGGCCTGGTTGAGTTGCAAACTAAGCTCAGCCAATCCGGCTGTCTCAACCTCCAACTCGGCGGCTCTGGCCCGATCTGTGGCTGTCTGATCGAGTAGCCGTTGATAACGGGCCTGATCGCGTTCCAGACGTTTATTTTCTTCTTTAATGCGTTTATCGGCTTCGGTTAAGGAGCGCCCCTCATTTTCAAAGGGCGATAACTTTTCCACTTCAACCCGCGCCTGGTCATGCGCGTTCTTATTATACCCCAAACTGGTTAATTCTGCTTCAACCTCTTTGAGATCGTGAATCACCTCTATCGCGAAATCTTGAGTTTCGAGCCGTTTTTTTAAGTCGATGCTGCGGCTTGTGGCTACGGCCAAATCGGCGTCTGCTTGCTCGGCTTGTTGCAGCGATTGTTCAAGCTGCGCAACTTTTCGCTGCACCTTGCCGATGTCTCGCAGCACTTTTTCGTTTTTGGTCAGGTAGCGATTTATGCCGGCCTGCTGATCAGAAATCTCTTGTAAGCGCGTACGGTTAGCCCGAAACTGATCACCCTTGGCCGTGCCTTCGCTTTGATACTGGCTTAAAACTTCTTGCCGATGGCTTTCCTCTAAAGGGCGTCGACAAACCGGACACGTCGATGACGCTTCGGCGAGCTGGGTGAGATTGACCTTAATCTCATCCATTTCATCTTTGAGCTGTCGATTCTGTTCGGTCAAACGGGCTGTCTCTTCGGCCAACGCTTGCCGCGTGTTTCGCTGTGCCTCTTGCTCTTTTTCTATGGCCGTGAGCGCCTCTAATTCGCTATGGGCTTGGGCCAACTGCTCTTTCTGGGTGTCTATCTGGGCGACCTTAGGAGATAACATGGTAATTCGAGTTTCCACTTCTCGCAAATCGGCTTTTATTTTCGCTTCGGCTTCACGCAGCGCCCGATCCAACTCATATTTGCGGTTGGACAGATCGGTCGATGCGTGCAGCCGTTGATCCCAATCTTTCAAGAGATCGCGGGCTTGCGCTAACTGATTTAAGCCCGTCTCGATTTCGGCGCGGCGGTTGAGGATAGCCTGGTAATTTTCAATGGTCTTTTGGGCTGCGGAAATGGCTTCCTCTAAATCCGTAATATCTGCCTGCGCTCCCGACAGTCGATCCTGTAAATCATTAAGCTGGCGCTGTTTGTCGTTGATGGCCCGGTGTTCGATCAGCAACTTTTGATATGTTTGCTCTGCTGCTTGTAACTCGGTATATAATGAAGCGACCTCTTTCTCCGCTTCGGCCAGATTAGCGCGATACTCCGGTTCGCGGGCCAGCTCTTTCTCGATCTGGCTGATCTCGGCTTCGATGATGCTCGCTTCGCGGTCTTTCTCGTTGGCCCGCTGTTTCGCCTGATCGGCATAGTTATCATAAATAGCCAGGCCCAGAATATCGCCTAAAATTTTCTTGCGCTGGGCCGGTGGTTTCGTGGTAAATTCGTCGGCGCGGCCTTGTAGCAAAAAGGCCGAGTTAATGAAGGTATCATAATCGAGGCGCATAACCTCGGTGATTTTTCTCTCGGTAGCACGTAGGCTGGTTTCAGAGAGGGTGCGCCAGCCGCCCGCATCTTGTACTTGAAAACTTAAATCGCTGCGACCGCGTTTGCTGGAGTCGCGTTTGCGGATGATGCGGTAAATATTGTTGTTTAGATCAAACGTATACTCAACTTCCATTTCCGTCTGACCCAACCGAATCATCTCATCATCACGTTTAGCTCGCCCCTTACCCCATACGGCCCAGGTAATGGCATCAAGCAAGCTGCTTTTGCCGGCACCGTTCTCGCCGGTCAGGGCAGCCAAATGTAAGCCTTGAAAATTTAATTCGGCATCACGATAAGCCATGAAATTGCGAAGTTTTAGTTGTATAGGAATCACGAAACCCTCTATTTTATCGTCCTATTTTTATAGCAAGACATGTTACCATGCCCTATCAAACGGAGCAATTAAAATAAAATTATTCTGGTTGACATAATTTTATGTATTATGGTATACTTGACCATAATACTATATTGCATTAAAAGGCCACATTGCAAGGAGAGCGCCCATGTCGAGCAATTTCGATGACCTTCGAAGCTCGTTTGAGTACAATGACGAGGAAAACGAGCCTGTAGAAGAATATGACGCTGAAATAGAAGAGGAAGAATATATAGAAGAAGAAGAGGCACCCCGACGGAACCCTCTACGTCTAATTATTTTAGTTCTTTTGGTTTTAGCGCTCCTTTGTATTCTCTGCTTTTTCCTGTTACCTCGTCTACCGTTTGATATACCGGGTATTAGTCCAGTGCCACCTGTTGGAGATAATACTCCGGGCCAACCGACAATGCAACCAACGGATGAAGGTAGCATACCGCCGGGTGGCGATGGTACTGAACAACCGTCTGATGGTACATCGGAACCGGGCGATGGAGTGGTTGACGGTACCAGCGAACCTTTGCCCCCGCCAGGGACAACAGAACCGTTGCCGCCGGGCGAGGGTACAGCCGAACCGCCAATTGATGGTACGTCTGAATTGCCGACAGACGGCACAACCGAGTCACCAACGGATGGCACTACCGAACCACCGGGCGAGGGTACAGCCGAACCGCCGACAGACGGTACGATGGAGACTCCTACAGACGGCACAGGCGAAACTCCGGCTGACGGCACAATGGAACCGCCTACCGATGGCACCACCGAGACGCCTGCCGACGCTACTACCGAACCTCCGGTTAGCTGCGACGGTAATCTCCCGCCGGTGGCCGATGCCAATGGCCCATACAATGCTATGCAGGGTAAGGGACAAGCCGTTGTTATCTTTGATGGCAGTGCCTCTTCCGACCCTGATGGTAATATCGAGAGTTATGAGTGGGACTTTGGCGATGGAACGGCTGCAGAAACCGGTGAAAGTGTAACGCACGGTTACAAGGAAACCGGCACCTTTGTAGCTACGCTGACGGTCACCGATAGCTGTGGCGCAACCGGACAGGACACGGCTGACGTGACGATTGTTGGCCCCACGCCGCCTTCTGAGCAAGAAGATGCTGATGATTCGGAAGAGTCTGATGAAGAGGCCAGCCAAGAAAATTCGGTCTCTGTCGCATCAGCTATTCAATCGGCTTCAAATGCCGGTACACCAGGCTTTTGTTATCGGGTTCAGTATGGCGATACGCTTTTCGGCATTTCGCAAAGTTTCGATGTGCCTATACCGGATCTGGCTTTTCTTAACGAAATCAATGCCGATTACTATGTGATTGAGGGGCAGGGGCTATTTATCCCGACTGGTCAGATAAAAGAAGGCCCTAATGTATATATTGCCCAGCCTTATGACACGCTTGATTTAATTGCTTACGACTGCGGGCTAACACCTTCATTTTTGGCTGAAGTAAACGAAATGAGTATGGATGCAAGTTTAGCTCCCGATCAAGCCGTCGTCATCCCTCCGTGGACTTACTAGAATTTGTATGATTTAACAAACGCCCCGACAAGTTTCGGGGCGTTTGCTTTAACAAAACAAGTTAACATAACAACTTACTTAGACCAATGATGTGGAGTGGTTCATGGAAAGATTTCAACAAAATCGACGAATAATCCTCATTGCACTTTTGGCTATGGTTTTGGTGTGCCTGGTTGCCGTGCTTATTTACAATGTGTTTGTTGCCGGCGGAGGCCAAGATGTGGCGAGCGAACCGCCCACAGCCACTCCGGTTGCCACAGAGGAAGTGGAGGAGGTTGATACGCCCACGCCGGAGGGAATGACACCGACCCCCACCCGCGTTATTTCAGGAGAATTGGCTGAAGACGACGAGGACGAAACTGCGGAAGAGGGAACGGCAGAACCCACTACGGAGTCAACTACGGAACCAACGGCAACCCCAACAGCCAGTTCGAGTGGCTCGACCTCTTCAACCTCTGGTACTTCCAGTTCAACAACCGGCGATTTTTCTGGCTCAACCCGGGTAGTTGAAGTTGAAGTTGAAGAGATGGGAATTGAAGAGATACTCGAAAACGGCGGTTTTGAGGAAGGATTTAATGATGATGGCATTGGCGTTAGTTGGCAAGGTTTTGGTACCGACGGTGCCGTCGTTAACTTTACCTCTGAGTCGGCCATCTCTTTTGTTGAAAGTGGCGAAAGTGCGCAGCGAATCAGCATCGATAAAGCTGTTGAACCTGACCAATATGGCGGCATTTACCAAAAGGTCGATGCGACGCCAGGGCAGGTCTATACCCTCACTATCAAGGGGCAAATTCGTTCCGGCTTTGGCAGCGTCGATGCCAGTAGCTACGGCTATCGAGTGCAATACGCCATCGATTACGACGGTGGTGAAAACTGGCGCGCCATTCCCGCTGAGGAGTGGATGGAACTTCCGTGGGATGAGCAAGGCTTCGACGCCAATGAGTTCACCTTCTCCGAGTCAACTGTTCAGGTTACACCCACTTCCGATACGATGACGGTTTTCATCCGCGGCTGGAATAAGTGGGCCGACCAAACTTTAGGGGAATATACGTTCGACAGCCTTAGCCTGGTTGGACCGGTGACCCGCACCACAACGATCACCCGAACTGAAACCGCTCCGGCGATGACCTCGACCGGTGGTGAGAGTGGCGGTACTACCGGAACCAGCAGTTCGAGCAGTAGCTCTGAAGATGAGCTTGTTGATGGCGCACTGCCCGTAACCGGTACTGAAGATACTGTCTTTATGCAGGATGGCCGCTTCTGGGGTGCACTGTTTGTCGTAATACTGCTTATTTTAGGCGCAGTTTACCAGGCCAAATGGAGTTGGTCGCGCTCTAATCGATAAGCGACTTTAGAAAGTCGACAATAGTCTGAACAAACAACTCGTTGTTATTGGGCGACACGATATTTCCGGCCAGAATGTGGTGGCTTGGATCTTGACAGTTCTCAACGACAACGAGTTGTTTTGTGTTCGAACCAAATTGACGATAGCATTTCATCGCGACAGCAGGGTCGATAATACCGTCGTTCGGCGAGAGGAACATCAAAACGGGTGTGGTGATTGACGTAAGATCGATTGTCTCGACCAGCTTTACCAGCCCGGCTACCGGCAAAACGGCTGTCGATGGGTAATGGTACGTCCAATAGGTAGCCACTTGCGAATTTAATGGCTCCCAACTTCGGGTCGGCCCAATCGCCAGTCGAGCAATAAGATGCCCCCACGGCCAGACCAGCAAACGGCTAAAGCGATTTTTCAAAGCAAAGTTGGGCGAAATCATAATCGAGGCCAGCACATCACTCTTGTAGCGCGATAACAGCCACGTCGCCAGCGTGCTGCCGGTTGAGTTGCTAATAACAACCACTTTATCACCAATTTTTTGACCAATTTGCAGAGCTTCAGCGGTGTCGTGCAGCCAGTCGTTGATGGTGGCTTGGGCTAAAGCATCGCCGGTACGACCATGGCCGGTAAAACGTGTGTAAAAAAGATTCGCACCCAACGCTTGAGCCACGTGATCACAAATCGGTATAAAATCCTGACGGCTGGCCGAAAATCCATGCAGATAAATGATCGAAACAGGGGTTTTTTGTTTATGATGGGGATCGGCCCACAAAATTGTTTTTTCTGCCCCCGGCACAATATCATCAAACGTACGCTCTGAGGCCATAAGGTAATTATCGAGATCATCGGGCAGTGTAATATGTCGAATTTTTGATTTTATGGCTACGCGTGGGCCGGCCAAAAATAATGCAATGAGAACGATAAAGATAATAGCAAGAAACATTTTTTTGTCGGTGGTTGCTGTTTTTAGACGCTGATTATATCATAACGCGTATTGTGTGACTAAGCGAGATTTGGAGTTTACGAATGTGTATTGAGATTACAACGTACTATCTGGAGATGACTAACCGACAGCAGCACCGTCCCAAAGAAAAAAATAATCCAAATTTTGAGGTCAGAGAAGCCTGCATTTCTCTGCCGGAAATGAATCGATTTTTTTATACGACGGTAGGTAAAGATCTGTATTGGACTGACCGGTTGAACTGGACGATTGAGCAATGGGCAGCATGGGTCGAACGTCCCGAATTGCGAACATGGGTAGGGTATCTGTCCGGGACCCCGGCCGGATACTTTGAATTGGAAGCACAGCCTGATGACACCATTGAACTGGCTTATTTTGGGCTTTTATCGCGATTTACGGGGCAGGGCTTGGGTGGCTACTTTTTAACGCAGGCCATCGAACAGGCATGGGCAATGGATGCCGCGCGCGTGTGGGTTCACACTTGCACGCTTGACCATACCAGCGCATTAGCAAATTACAAGGCTCGGGGATTTACGCTGTATGATCAACAAGTTCATATGCATCACGTTCCAAATGTGGATCGGGTGGATTAGCGGGCGTGGTTGGCGTCGCTGCGGTTTTTTTGATCGCATTAGGGCTAGGACAACTGATGTCCACAGCCTTACACCTGCGTGCACTTTCACTGGTTGGGCAAAATCGTTGGTTAGGTTACCTGATTGGCTTGGGGTTGATTAGCCTGGGAATGACTTTTCTACCTTCTACATTTGTTGTTTTACTCTGGGTACCTCTGTGTGGATTGTTGGCGTTCTTTGTTCTTTTGTTAGGTGGCTCGTTTGTGGCACCACCCCCTGATCCTGATCAGATTTTTGAGCCGGATCACCCTGCTCATGGAACATCTCGGCAGGTTCAAATACCAGACGGAGATGACTCTATTCCGGGTTATCTACTGAAGCCACCAAAAAGCATCGGCAGCGAGGCCGCTGTTTGTCTGGTTCACGGAGCCGGCGATACGAAAACCTCGTATAAGTGGCTGTTGGTTAGGGCATTGTTAGCAGAAGGACTTACGGTACTTACTATCGATCTACCTGGTCATGGCGATTATCGACATCGCCTTCTGACATATCCTGAAGTATTGACTACAGTACCCGCAGCCCTGCGATTCTTACGAACACAACCCGGTATCCGGCAGGTTGGGGTTATTGGTATTAGCTTGGGCGGGGCTATTGCCATCCGGTCACTCGTTGAAGCGTTACCGCACGGTTCTTCTGTGGCTGATGCCCTTGTGGTGCTTGAAACCCCTATTCGTCTGGATTACAGTAAGGCGCTTTTCTATCAAGAGATGTGGCGCACGCTTTATGGGGCACCTGTTTTATGGCTTTTGCGCGAGATGTCGGTCAAGCAGGCCTGGGATACCTGGCATCGCGGCGGTTATCGGTCGCGCTATACAACCGGCCGTTTGTTTGAATTGCTCGACCCGCAGTCTTGTATTGGCCGCTTGTCGCCTCTGCCAATTTTATTGGTTTACAGCCGGCGCGACGGCGTTGCCCCAACTGAGCATGCGCAGGCTATGCGTCAGGCCGCGCCACAGGCCACCTTCATTGAAACAAAAAAGGCCAGCCACGTGGTGCTGACCTTAATGCCTGAAATAAATCGACAGGTGGCAAGCTGGCTGAAAAAACAGCTTGCCAATAATGTTTTTTAATAATAGGTTCGTCCATCGGGCATAATAGCGCCTTGTAATTTGGCCCCATCAAGAATAGCCCCTTCAAGATTGGCCCCCTTTAGATTGGCATTTCGTAAATCGGCGTTTGTCAGGTCAGCACTCCGCAGACTGGCCTCTTCCAGATCAGTTCCACGCAAATCTGCACCACGCAGATTACTCCAGGCTAAATCAGCCTCACGCATAATGGCCCGGCTTAAGTTGGCTTCACTCAAGTCGGCCCCAACTAGCCAGAGGGGACCGTCCGACAGGTTGATCAGTTGATATATTTCTACTTGCGAAAATTCCATCCGTCTCTAAATGCTCCATGCTATTGGATTCTCATCTTCTTCGAGCGCGCGTCAACGTGGCTTCCAAACCAAACCTTCGTTGTAATTTCCATGGTCGCCCTGTTTGTTCCCAACGCAGCAACTCTAGATGAGTTACTCTGAATATAAAGTGAGGTTCAAATCCTTGCAAATCTCGCTTTGCCTTTTCCTGCTCCGCTTGTTCAGCAAATTTTCCTATAGCGATGTGGGGTGAATAATCTTTATCTTGACCGGGGCAATAGCGCAAGGGGCCGGTCAAGACATTTTCGTGCAGATCGATGATCACTTCTTTGCCGGCCAATACAGGCAGACGAATTTGGTAATCGATATGGCGATAGCTATCCCATCCGGTAATCGATACTTTGATGGGGGCAAACATCTCCCCAACGTCGCGCAGGTGATTATAAAGTATCTCGGGTGGATCAGAAAATTCAAAGGGGCTTAAAATACTGATGTGTGGTGGTAGTGCCGTGACAAGCGGATCGTACTTTTGGCGATAATAGTTGACGGCTGTAGCGAGGGCTAATGGAACAGGAGCGATAAGGGTGAACATGGTGATTTTCTTTCCAAAAGTTACATAATAGATCTTTCCTATGGGGTAGGTATCCACCCCTCAGAAATAGCATAGGCTGCCGATAAAGCCAGCGTATTGGTTAACATATGCATAAGAATAGCCGGCCAAACTGAACCGGATACATGATACAAAAACGCAAAAATAATGCCCAGAATAAAGATAGGCAAAATTGAGGTGGGGATAACGTGCGCCATGGCAAATAAAGCGGCGCTGGCAAGAGCTGCTTTTTTCCAATCCCACTGTTTGCGCAGGCCGGCAAAAACAAATCCCCGGAAAAATATCTCTTCAATGATAGGGGCAACAATGGCTCCCCCAAATAATAGTATTACGGGAAAGCCGGTATCGTCAAACATCGGAGTAATATCGGGTTGAATTTGTAAACCAAACACCGCTAGAAATGACGCATAAATGAAATTAAATAGAAAGGAGACGATCATCAAACCGCAGCCAATGCCAACCGCCTGAGGTCGAAAGCTGCGTAACCCCAGGTCGGCCCAACTGGCTCCGTATTTGTAAATGGTAAAATACCAGACCGGTACCAGTAAAAGAAAGGTACCAACGACAACGATAATACTGGGATCGATGGGGAGTTCAACATATTGGGCTATCCCGCTAACGATGCCGATACCAACTATCCACGCGATGGAGATAATGAGCGCCCACACAACATCTTTAGCTGTCCATGGAGGATGATGTATCGGACTGAAGTTGTTTTCCATGAGCGAAATAGTACCATGTTTTGATCGGCATGAAAAGTTGCTTGAAGCAAAAAGGCCGGAATTTTCCGGCCATCGATACAAAATAGCTTTATCGTGTTAGAAAAAACTGGCAATGGTGAACAAGAGCCATCCACCAACCTGGCTACGGCCAACGAACAGTCCTAGCAATGTCGCCAGCGTAATCAATAAGCCCAATATGGTGATGCCCATGCATCCAAGAATAATCCAGGTGGTTTTATTATTGGTTGATAATGAAAGAGCGGGCGGGGCGTGTTGAGCGGGAACAGGGTTTGATTTAAAGAAGGATGGTTGATCGATGGCTTGCGGGTCTTCTATACTGTTCGTAAATAGAAAGTCCGTATCACCAATACCGATACGATCTTTGTCTTTTAGTCGCGTGGGCTGTTTTATAAGAACCCCGTTTAGATAAGTTCCGTTTGCACTGCCTTCATCACGCAGGGTGTAGGTCTCATCGGCTCTCGTAAGTGTAGCATGCAGACGCGACACTTTTTGATCGGAGACAACGATACCGTTTTTTCTGTCTCGCCCTAACTGAACCTCATCCTTCAAAGGAAATGAGTGGCTCACGCGATCATTCGAAAGAAGCACCAGGTAAGCTGTGGCTTTCGGTTCTTGTAAAGTTAGCTCACTACTACTGTCATCGTCAGAAGAGATATATCGAACCACGGAACGTTACCACCTATCGAGCTTTACATTTTATGTCATCCATACTTGACCATAATTAAGAATACGGTTATTATATAAAAAAAGGCCGATATTGCCCAAAACATGCTGTACACTTGAAAATTTAGGAGATTGAGCCATTTCAGTGGATGAAGTAGAAAGCGGTCAATCTAATAACCGATTATTTATTCTTATAGCCGTTGCTTTGATTGGATTAATTTGCATAGGGCTGCTAGGGTTAGGCGGAGTACTGTTTGCTATTCAATCGAACCGTGCTCAAGAGCAGGCTGCTGCTGAAACCGCAGCTATTCCTCCTACGTCTATTCCTCCAACCGAGACGCCCACATCAACAGCCACAGCAACTGCTACTAACACGCCTGAGCCAACGTCCACAAGTACACCTGTCGTTAGCGGTGAAGTTGCGGCGCAAGAAGAGCCGCCCCAAACGGAACCTACGGCCACTGATATCCCCCCGGTAGGTGCAGAAACAGGTGAGCCAGTAGAAGTGACACCTACGAGTACGCTTGTGGTAGCCAATGTAACACCTACTCAGGATGCCTCGGGTGCAGTGGCACCATCTGCTCCTCCGGCAGAGGTCATACCCTCTAGCGGGGGAGTTTTACCACAAGCGGATAGCGACTTTCTACTTCTGATAGCCGCTGGGTTTGTTGTTATGTTGTTTATAGGTGGGGCAATTTATCGCACCCGCTGAGTGTGGCTATAAAAGCGAGTAAGATAATATAGCAAGAGCGGCACCTTAAATTGGGACGCCGCTTTTTTTATTGACGGATAAATAAAGAACAGAATTAACTATTCCTTTAAATAACGTCCAATAGTTGTCAGGAGGCGGTTAAGGTCAACCGGTTTTGTGAAATGTTCGTTCGCCCCGGCAGCTAAAGCACGCTCTTTATGTTTGGCACTTGCCCAAGCAGAAATAGCAATAATTGGGATTGTCTCTGTTTTATCTTCCGAGCGTATGACTTTTATGGCCTCAAACCCGTCCATTTTTGGCATACGCAAATCCATTAATATCAAGTCTGGTAGCCAAGATTGGGCTTTTTCTACACCTTCTAATCCGTCACTTGCTACCGCTACTTCAAAACCATTTAATTCCAGCATTTGAGCCAAAATGTCTCTCTGGGCTGGATGATCCTCTACATATAATACTTTTGGCACTGAACGCACTCCGGTTACTGTTATTTCGATTTTATTAGGGATCTCAGGAAGAGGTTATACCCACAGTTATCTGGGCAATTATGTCAGGATCGATAATTTTAGACCGTTAATTGATTGTAGCAAAATCAAACAATTTTTTCAAGACTAACACAACTATGTGAGGATGTCAAACCTGACTTTTTATGTACAGCAGTTCTCATTATGTAAAAAATAGGACAAATTTCTTACCCTATACCTATTCAAGTCGCATCTTAACCCATAACGATGGAGAATTGTTATTCCCTATTGCAGAAGAAAGCTGTTTAATCTCTGTTTAATTTCTTGTTCACGTAATATTAATAAATAGTTGATACGATAGCATCAAACATTAAGAAATGTGATCTCTCCCTCTATAGAGAAAGGCCAAGGAAACCGCACTTGGTCTTTTTCTTTTTCGCACTCTTTAGGGTGAAAGCCGCTCAATCATCCAGCTTCCATCCCCTTGTAATTTATACCGAAATCGGTCGTGCAGCCGACTGGGACGCCCTTGCCAAAATTCTATTATCTCCGGTGACACTATAAATCCACCCCAATAAGGTGGTCTTGGAACGTCTTTCTCTTGAAATTCGGCCTCGAACTCTTTGAACTCGTCTTCTAATTCTTCCCGGCTATTCAGTACTTGGCTCTGTTTTGATGACCACGCGCCGATTTGGCTACTTTTAGGACGACTTTGAAAATAATGGTTCGATTCGATAGCTGAAATACGGCTTACCGTTCCGCTAATACGTACTTGCCGATGCAGCGATGCCCAATAAAACGTAAGGGCTGCATAAGGGTTTTCCGCCAACTCTTTACCTTTTTGGCTATCATAGTTGGTATAAAATACAAAGCCTTTGGCATCATACCCTCTCAGTAACACCACCCTGGCTGAAGGGATGCCGCTGGCGGTTGCTGTTGCAAGCGTCATGGCGTGTGGCTCAATAATATCTGTGGCTATAGCGTCATCAAGCCATGCTTTGAATTGCTCTACAGGGTCTGCTTTTAATGTACTCCGTTGCAGCTCTGGCCGCTCATACTCAATTCGTAAATTATCTACGGATGGGTCTTCTTTTTTTGAGGTGTCCATGGGGTACCTCCTACCCGGTTTGGGGTACAACATGGCGAACGGGTTCCTCTTGCGATACGCGTTGAGCAAATGCCGCCGCCATGAATAAAATGAAAATAATTAAAAGTAAATCGGCTAAAAACAAATGAACCAGTTGTATCCATATGGGGGCTAGCAGTACAACATTAAAGGCCCCGATCAATAATTGAATAATATAGAGAGCGGTAAACAGTTTTGCAAACAATTGTGTGTCGGGTGTGGGTTGAAAATAGTTATACACATGGGCAACCAAAATGATATAGGCCCCGATAGAAATGGCTAAAATTGGATGGTATAACCGCAAACGAACCAAAAAATGGGCTGTAGGTGAGAATTTTTCGCGCAAACCTTCAATGAGCGAGGTAGCCGGAAAAAGCGTATCGCCCAGAGCCGTCACTCCTCCGCTCGCTCCCAAAAGCAAAATAGCAGCAAAGCCGGCCCATATGGCCCATCCAAGCCAGCCCTGTCCCCGCCACCGGATAGGATGCCCCCCCGATGCCCACCAGGCAGTTAGCGTGATAGCACTAAGCAATAAAAATGTATTGACCAAATGAAGTGCCACCACAACTGCTCGGGCGGTGGTATCATTATCAGCCACCAGTTCAAACAACACAAGTCCCGCACCTAATAGCGCTTCAATAATCATGAATGCCAGCGACAGCTTGGCTCCCAGCCGAACGGCATGGCCTTTTGGATAAGCCCGTGTTGCCCACACCAGCAAGATAATAACAGCCACGAGCGCCAAGCCGCTGGTTATTCGATGCGTGAACTCAATAAGCGTCTCGGTTTGAGCCGACCAGGGGATGACTTCGCCGTTGCACGTTGGCCAGTGGCTGCCACAACCTGCCCCGGACCCGGTAGCTCGCACAAACGCTCCCCACAAAATAACAATAATATTAAGCACCAGCGTTCCCCACGCGAACGCCGCATAGCGATTAACGGTCTTCTGCATTATTACGTCCTATTCCCCAGAATTTCCACCAAATCGATACAATGAAGTCGATGTCGTATAACTGAATTGTCAATTTATAATAGCAAAACTTGGCCCTTTGTCCAACTCTTGCTATGATTGTGATAAATTTCTCACACGGGTTAAAACAATCGACCCTGCTGTGGAATTTCCGGATAGATAGCCTCTAATCCTATCATCTCTTTAAATCGATTGCAGGTGCGGGGCGAATGGCCGGAGAAATCGTTGTTGAAAAAGCCATAGATAGTCTCAAAATGGTCAAGATGAGGTTCAAACTGATCGATCCACCACTGTAACTGGGGCGTAACATCAATCCGCTCTTGATTTTTGCGTTCAAATTGACCGTGCTTGCCCAGCCATCGAACATACAGAAAATCGGTCGTTGGGACAACTTGTTTAGGAACGTTGTCATATTCGGTCGATACCCAGCACACTTGGTGAGCGGCCAGTAATTCGGCGGTTTGAGGCGTAAACCAAGACGGGTGACGAAATTCAACGGCATAGCGCCAATCGGTGGGCAAACCGCTGATAAAGGTATTAACCGTGTCAATGTCGGCATCGGTTAAACTGGGCGGCAGTTGGATTAGAATGGTCCCTAATGCGTCGCCTAACAGGCTTATTGTTTCCAGAAACATCGTCATCGGCCCCAAGGCATCAAACAGGCGCATATCGTGTGTGATCTGGCGCGGCGTTTTTACACAAAATTTAAAGCCGGGCGGCACCGTCATCGACCATTGCCGCACTCGATCTGGTGGTGGGGTGCCATAAAAAGTTGAGTCTAACTCGACGCTGTTGAATATTTGACTATAATGGGCTAAATATTGCCGGGCCGGCATGCGAGGCGGATAGAAAACACCGTCCCAATCCTTATAGCTAAATCCTACCGTCCCCAAATACCAATCGACCACAGTTAGCTCCCATTCTTAACGTTATTGCCTCTTTGGTGTATTATACCCAATACTCACGTCATGGCGAGAAATTAGCCGATGTCAACGCATTCCAATGCAAAATCTGTAGTTATCAGCGGCGCATCGACAGGCATTGGCCGGGCTTGCGCGTTACATCTTGACCAGCAAGGACTGCGTGTTTTTGCCGGTGTTCGGAAGCAAGCCGATGCCGATGACCTTCAGCAGGCCGCTTCTTCACGTTTGACACCGATCTTTATCAATGTCACCGATACGTCTACTATCGCTACAGCCGCTGAACAGGTTGGTAGTGCGTTACAGGGTAGCGGTTTGACCGGTTTGGTCAACAATGCCGGTGTTGCCTTTGGCGGGCCGCTAGAGTTTTTACCGATTGAAAAATTCAAAATACAGTTTGACATCAATGTGATCGGTCAGGTGGCGGTAACTCAGGCTTTTTTGCCTCTGTTGCGTCAGGCTCAAGGGCGAGTCATCAACATGAGTTCGGTCAGCGGCCGGATAGCGATGCCCTTTATAGGGCCATATGCGGCCTCTAAATTTGCGCTCGAAGCCCTGACCGACTCGCTGCGGGTGGAGCTAAAGCCGTGGGGCATCAAGGTGATCAGTATCGAACCGGGCGCTATAAAAACACCCATCTGGCGCAAATCGTTGGCTGAAGCCGATGCTATGATCGAGGAGCTACCGCCGCAGGCTGAGATCCTGTATGGCCCCGCTATGGAACGTTTCCGAAAAATAGTAGCGCGTACCGGCGAAACAGGCATTTCGGCTGAAGTGGTGGCCAAAACGGTGGCTGAGGCGTTACTAACCGCTCGGCCTAAAACCCGCTATTTGATAGGCCGCGATGCCAAAATTGGCGCTTTTTTAGGCCGCTTTCTGCCGGATCGACTTAGAGATTGGGTCGTTTTACAGCGGCGTGGGTAGTAGGAAGCATGAAGTAAGGAGTAGGCAGTATGAAAACTTTCTCCTACTCCTCATTCCCTACTTCCGTTATATTTCAAGAAAGGTTGTAAGCCTCAGCCTTAGCCTTTCCCTATATAGTTCTATAAGCAATGTTGCAATCATTCAAAGGAGCAAACCATGTCTGACAAAACCTTTAATGCGTTACTCTTGGAAAAAGACAACGATGAATTTAGCGCGTCGATCAAGCCGCTAACCGTCTCCGATTTGCCGGAGGGCGATGTATTAGTTGAGGTGGCCTACTCGACCTTGAATTATAAAGACGGTTTGGCCGTCACCAACAAAGGTAAGGTGGTTCGTGGCTTTCCAATGGTTCCCGGTATCGATTTTGCCGGCACCGTCGCCGAGTCGAGTTCCCCCGACTACAAACCCGGCGATAAAGTGGTGTTGACCGGCTGGGGGGTGGGTGAAACCCACTGGGGTGGCTTTAGCCAAATGGCGCGCGTGAAAGCAGGCTGGTTGGTACCGTTGCCCGCAGGATTAACGCTGGAACAGTCTATGGGCATCGGCACGGCGGGCTTTACGGCAATGTTGTGCGTGTTGGCTCTCGAAAAGCTGGGGCTGACGCCCGATGCGGGTGAAGTGGCGGTCACCGGCGCATCCGGCGGCGTGGGTAGCGTGGCTGTGGCTGTTCTGGCGAAACTGGGTTATACGGTTGTTGCTTCCACCGGCCGCACCGAGTCGCACGCCTACCTTAAAGAGCTGGGCGCGGCGGAAATCGTTGACCGCTCCCCATTTGCTCCCTCCAAACGGCCGCTGGAGTCGGCGCGTTGGGGCGGTGCCGTTGATACCGTGGGCGGCGAAATCCTGGCTGCCCTGCTGAAAGCGATGAAGCCCGAAGCGAGTGTAGCCGCTTGTGGTAACGCCGGTGGTTTTGATCTACCCACCACCGTTTTACCCTTCATTCTACGCGGCGTTAACCTACTCGGTATCAATTCGGTAATGGTGCCGTATGATGAACGGGTTGAAGCCTGGCGACGGCTGGCCCAAGATTTACCGCTCGATGCCCTCAACAAGGCGATGGAAGTTGCCCCGCTATCGAATATTAAGTCACTGGCTGAGGATATTTTGAAGGGGCAGATTCGAGGCCGGTTGGTTATTGATGTGAATGCGTAGAACTTGGTAACAGGTGAAAAAGATGACTTTATTGAAATAGACAAAATCGGAAATAAAAATTAAGAGACGAAATGAAAGAGATTGAAAGAGACAACAGAATGACGATAGCGAACACGGAAATTGTGTAAGCCACAAGCAATCTCAATAACTTTGTCATCAAAACCAGACATATGATTACGAAAGGTGTCTTTCAGAATACGACAGCGCTTGATGCCACAAATGATGTTTTCAACGATAATACGGGCGCTAGCAATGACGGAGTTGAGAAAACGGTCGCCCAAGGTTAACTCACCGCCACGTGGCTTCTTTTTCGGTTGATAGATAACGACATTCTCAGGCCTATAGCCTTGAAAGCCAGTATCTTGCAAGAGTTGTGAGCCAGGCGGAAAG
>JAGRBZ010001047.1 GCA_020433805.1 Anaerolineae bacterium | reverse complement strand
TCGAAATGACATGGAAATTCGAAATATCAAGACAAACTAGAGACTGATCATATTGCTTTAATCTCCAGTCTCCAGTCTCTAGTCTCCAGTCTCCAATCTCCTCTTTCCCAACAGCCACCACAATCACCGCTTAAT
The DNA here is from genome assembly GCA_020433805.1 of Anaerolineae bacterium. Taxonomy (GTDB): domain Bacteria; phylum Chloroflexota; class Anaerolineae; order 4572-78; family J111; genus JAGRBY01. The sequence goes on along the minus strand of JAGRBZ010001047.1, from coordinate 498 downwards.
CTTTGCCCCTACTCTATCATCCCATCCGGCCACCCGTCACCCGTCGAAGGATGGGGATGGGGGATGGGTTTGGGATAGAAAGTTGTTTAACGGGCTGTTTGTTGCTCCACATCCGGCAGAATATCTATACCATTGAAGTGTTATTTTTGGCTTCTCCATCGTTCCGCTATAATTTAAACAGAACGTTCGTAGAACAATTTGCTAAATTGTTCCTTTTCCGAGGCAGAGTCGAGACACAAATGTGCAGTTTGTGCTACAAATTACCTCTATTGACTTAGAACCATTAAACCAGAATTGAAGCTACAGCGGGTATCCGCTAGGGGATACAGTGAGGGATACCTGTGAGAGCGAGGGATACTATGGAAAGCGTAACCTCATTTGGCGCTTGGGTTCAACAACATCGGAAAGCACTGCATCTCACGCAGGCGGCATTGGCCCAGCAGGTGGGCTGTGCGGTGGTGACGATCAAGAAGATCGAGCAAGAGCTGCGCCGCCCCT
>JAGRBZ010001046.1 GCA_020433805.1 Anaerolineae bacterium | reverse complement strand
AACCCAAACCGAATGTCGAGTATGATCGACCACAATATGGGTTTTAACCGTACCCTGTTGTTGTTTAATGTAGTGAGTAAACAGCGCGGAAAAAATCTCATCCGGTTCTGACCAAGGGCCGCCCACCAGCCCTTTTCGCTGCAGGCGTTCCAGTACGCGGCGCTGGTCAGAGGGAATGGGGTTATTATTAGCCAAACTAATCATGATTTTCTGCTCATCGCTGGGCAAACTCAACCAAAGGCGCTGGCACTCATTTTGGACCCGCGGACTACGCGTTAAAACATCGAAAAAGCCGGAGCCGTTTTCACGAGCGACGCCGTATCCCTCGCGCAGTAGGCCGGGGTGGCCGCCGGTAGCTTTAAGCACTTGCAGCCTCATTTTGTCGTCGAGCGGCTCGTCATATCGACTGCCGAGCCGATGCACCATATAGTCAGCGTCATCTTTGGCATACGGGCCAAGCCAAATCGTCTGAGGCACCACCAACTCTTCAAACGCCTCAATTTCCGATACGTCCTCCCGCAGCCGCTTTAGCTCCAGTCGAGTAGCAACAACATACATAAGCCGGTATTTATTCTCGTCACGCAGCGCCCGGAGCGCGGCAAAACCACGAACGGACATGGTGCGGCATAGATC
>JAGRBZ010001045.1 GCA_020433805.1 Anaerolineae bacterium | reverse complement strand
CCTTGGAGATGGCGATCCTGTTGGTTTTGTTGCGACCATTGATGGGGGGCCTGTCTGAAACGAGTCTGTGGCCATCGGTGGGGAAGATGGGGGTGGCCACTGTGGGTATGGCCGTTGTGCTGCTAATAATTGAGCCGCTGCTCCCGGCTGAACCTTCATGGTTGGGCGGCGTAGTCGGTATTGGCGTGGGCGGCTTGGTTTACATTGGCCTGGCCTATATCATTGGCGTCGATGAACTGAAGCCGATCCAGTACAAGGTGACTCGCGTTTTAAGCTCAATCCGGCGTTCATGACACCGCGATAGCCGTTTAATCCCGCGTCACAAAATCGACCGGCGTAGCCGGCATCAACATGCTGCGGGCCAGGTTCAATTGTTTGGGGTGAATGGTCGGTATCCGGCTCGTCATCCGGGTCTGATCTTCAGCCGCTTTTTGTCTGTCGCCGATAGCCAGATAACAGTTCGCTCGATTTTCATAAGCGTATGGATGTTCAGGGTTCATGTCGATGACCCGGCTGTAATCCATGATCGCCTGCTCGTAATTGCCGAAATTGGCGTAAGCTCTGAAAAGAAAAAAAAAGGCATGAACGTAAACCGGATTCAGTTCGATAGCCCGGTTGTAGTCGGTAATCGCATA
>JAGRBZ010001044.1 GCA_020433805.1 Anaerolineae bacterium | reverse complement strand
CCATCGACCATCCCCTCTCCTTTGACGATGTCACCCTGCCCCAGGGTCGTCTGGCCGATAAACTCTGGGCCGAGCAATGTGAATTCTTTGGCATTGCTCAGCAAGTTGCAGTACCCTAAGGTCTTTCTGATTTGTCCAGGTGGGAACAAGTCAGCGGCTTGTTCTACTGTTTTCATTCTCGCTGTCGTCTCAATCGAGACTGTCCGACTCTTCAATAAATGAAAAGAGGCAGGTGCGAAACGCTAAGAAGTGTTTTCGATCTGCCTCTTTTTTATGCACTCCAATTAAGTCCAATACTATTCAAAGGCGGAGTGAGCATCCTCAGATGCGGAGCGGGTTGTGCCCTGCCGTTCGCATCTGAGGATGCTTCGCTCCTCGCAAGGCTAAGGCTTATTTAAAAAGTATTGCAATTAAGTCGGATTTGCGACCTTCATCAGTAGGATCACATACCCACCTCAACATAATCAACGATAGAGCACGATACAAAGTATCTGCTACCGATTTGTAACGCAAAAAAACGGTTCAAGCTATAACCAAATTATTGGCTAGCAGAACCGTTTTTTCTATGTAACGTAATTATTTATATTTCAAGACGGATTGGTTTTTTATGCGTCTCTTTGCTTTAAAGGCGACAG
>JAGRBZ010001043.1 GCA_020433805.1 Anaerolineae bacterium | reverse complement strand
CTGAGGTCACCGGCGCTGTTGATATCTTTAACAATACGGCCAGAGATCCCGACGAAGCGGTTCCAATCGACAACGAACCGACGGCCATCGAACTGCTCTATTTCAAAGGTGTTCACCAGGCTGAGAACATCATCCTCAACTGGGCGACAGCGGTCGAGATCGACAACTTCGGCTTCCGTCTCTTACGCAGCCCCACTGCTAGCCGCGCCGATGCCGTCGAAATCGTCTTTGTACCGGGGCAAGGTCTGGGTACCGGGAGCGGTGCAACCTACTCCTACACCGACAAATCGGTCGATCCGCACCAAACCTACACCTACTGGCTGGTCGATGTCGATCTCAATGGCACTGAAACCGACCATTCGCCGGTGACTATTACCCCAACGGGTATCGATGGCGGTGACAACACTCGGCTCTATCTGCCGCTCATCCTTCACGATGAGTAGCTCTCGGCTAAGCTATATCTTTCTGGCGTTATTAGCGCTGGTCAGCGAGTGGTCTGCCGGCCCGGTGTTGGCTCAGCAGGAACAGATGCCGGTGGTCGTCCAATCGGACGAAACAGGATTGAGCCTGACCTGGCGGCCGCCCGAGTACACGATAACGACGGTATCAGTCGATGGTCAGACATACAGCCAACCG
>JAGRBZ010001042.1 GCA_020433805.1 Anaerolineae bacterium | reverse complement strand
AATTGATAATTGATAATTGATAATTGACAATGGGAGATGGGGTGGTGGTGGTTAGAGGTTGAGGATTGATTACTGCTTCCTGATCCCTAGTCTCGGCGTGATGGTGTAGGAGGGCGTCGCAGAGGGGGGCGGTGAGGCGGTTGAGGATGGCGGTGCGAAGGAGGAAATCTTGAATGGGTTGGCTCTGGCGGTTGAGAACTTCTTCCATTAAATAGTCTAAAATGTAGCGATGACTGCCGGTGAAGGCGCGGACGAAGCCGGCGGCGTCTTGCACGCCTTGCATCGATAGCGCCGCCATTTGCAGGCCGGCAATCCAGCCTTCGGTGCGGGTTTCCAGGGCTTCGATCTCACGCGGCGCGAGATTGAGGCCCATGGTCCGATTGAGAAATTCGGCGGTCTCGGCCGGGGTGAAGGCCAGGTCGTGGCCGGTGAGTTCGGTCAGTTGGCCGCGAGCGCGCAGGCGGGCCAGCGAAAAGGGTGGATCGGTTCGGCTGGCGATAACCAGTTGACCCTGCGGCGGCAGGTTATCAAGCACAAAGGTTAGCCCCTGATGAATGAGCGGCGTTTCGATCACGTGGTAGTCATCGAGGACAAAAATAAAAGGTGTCTCAATCGCCATCATCTCGTTGATCAGAGG
>JAGRBZ010001041.1 GCA_020433805.1 Anaerolineae bacterium | reverse complement strand
CGTTTGTACCAAGCAAGCGTGGGTGGTATCGATATCGGGTAGATTTTCATTACTGATCAGAATAACGTCATCACGAAACGACAAATTTAATCCGGGGGTTGCTCTAGCCACAGGAACCAACGCTTTGTAAATTAATTTTTCTAATTCGGCAATCTGTTGAGAAGTGCGGTCCATTGTAGTTCTCTTATAATAAAATTTGAATAATTAAAATTATATGGGATTGAGCAGGAAAAATATAGGGGCAAAGGTACTTAAAAAAGCGGCCAAAAGTACCTTAAATCAAACAATAAATAGTTGGTTGGTTGGTTGGTTGGTTGGTTGGTTAGATGGGTAGGTCGGTAGTTAAAGATGAAAAAGCCAGACCTGACCGGCCTGGCTTTCATGAGAGAGGAGGTTTTTGATTAAGTGAAGGTTAATCCTTACACAATCCAAAGTATAGCCTCTATTCATGAAAAATTCATAAACAACTTATATGAATTCCATTAGAATTTTCAGGCAGAGAAAAGGCCGGGACTGACCCGGCCTTTGTGGAATAATATGTCGGATAAATAATATGAATAATTGTCTTCATTATATCATAAGTGGAATTCACGTCGATGAAAATAGCGTTAGAATGATGTTATAATTGTGTTTAAATT
>JAGRBZ010001040.1 GCA_020433805.1 Anaerolineae bacterium | reverse complement strand
CGCAGCACAGCATTACTTTTATGGCCTTCTCCTTCACCGATGTCGCCATCGGCCAAGCGGTTTCGGAGCGAGGCCGGGCCGGCGTTGCCGTCCGCGGTATCTTTGAAACGCGCGGCTCGGAAACAGAGTTCAGCGAATTTGCGCAAATGAAGCGGCAAAACTTGGATGTCCGCCAAGACGGCAACCCTTACACCTTGCATCATAAAGTTTTCATTATCGATAACCAGGTGGTGACGCTCGGCTCTTTCAACTTTAGCGACAATGCTAACCGGGCCAACGACGAAAACATGCTCATTATTCACAATCCTGATATTGCCGCCGAATTCTTGGCTGAATTTGACCGAAATTACACTTTGGCGCAGAATGCAATTCAGTAAGTCAATAAGAGTGAAACTCGTAGATTCATTCGTAGTAAGCCCTTCAGGGCTGAGCCATCGCGCAATCTATGACTACCAACTTTAATTTTCCAAGGAGCGACAAAACTGAATTTGTCAGGGGCAAAGTAAACTTTGACGCTCCATATCATCATTTTTCGAGGGGGAATCTGCAATGGACGCAGTAGTAACAACCAATGACATAGAAATCGATGAGGAAACCACCGGCGATGATCTGACCAACGTGCCCTATGATCCGGCCCAG
>JAGRBZ010001039.1 GCA_020433805.1 Anaerolineae bacterium | reverse complement strand
CATCCCGTGCGCGGCTGCTTCTTCGACGAGGAGGCCGGCGAGTTGCTCCCCTTTCCTGCGCGTACCTATTTTGACGAGACCCCCGTGCGCTGGCGCTTCGACGGCACATCGGTGCGCATGGAGACGATCCACCGCACCCTGGACACGTGGATTGCGCTGCTGGGCGACGCCGGCTTCTGCCTGACTCGCCTGGTCGAACCCAAACCGTCGCTGGAGATGCTCGACGACCTCTGGCCGGAAGATGACCCGCGCGCGCCGCTGCGCAATCTGCCGCAGTGTGTCATTTTTCTGGCTGAGAAGCGTTGAGTGGGGATGGAGATTGGAGATTGGAGAGTAGAGATTGTGGCTTGTTCGTTTGTCGGGGCATAATGGTGCTATGAATCGCTTCACGCTGCCCACCGCCGCGCGCATCAGCGCCATCGAGAGCGACAACTACCGCACCAAGACCTTCGTGCTCGACGCGCGGCTGGATGCCGTGCCGGGCCAATTCGTCATGGCGTGGCTGCCACGTTTCGACGAGAAGCCCTTTTCGCTGGTCAACGCCGACCCGGTGACGCTCATGATCACCGCCGTCGGCCCCTTTACGCGGCTCGTCCACGAGTTGCAAGTGGGCGACCGGCTATGGCTGCGCGGCCCCTTC
>JAGRBZ010001038.1 GCA_020433805.1 Anaerolineae bacterium | reverse complement strand
TTACTGGTTGCTTTACTTCCTGTTTACAGTGGCTTTTACCTACTTCTACACGGATGTAATGTTCCGGCAGCAGAACCTTCCAGAAAATCTACAAAAACAAGGTGGGTTTATTCCAGGAATTCGCCCTGGGCCTCGTACGGAAGCCTACTTAAATGGGGTCCTTTCTCGCATCACACTAGTGGGTGCGCTCTTCTTGGGCTTCGTTGCGATCATGCCCTTTGTCGTTGGAATGGTCGTTAGTGGCTTTGTTGGCTCGGCTGATGTGTTAACGTCTAATCAGTCTTTGATTATTAGTAGTACGGGGCTGCTGATTGTTGTCGGTGTTGTGCTTGATACCATGAAGCAGATCGAGGCACAACTGCTGATGCGCAACTATGAAGGCTTTATTCGGTAACCGTACCTGAATAGAATGTTTCATAGATGAGCGATATTGCGTGTGGACACCGCACCATTCGTAGGCGTGCGGTGATTTGCTGGTACATGGAGTGATGGGAAAGGAGAGTTCAGGGTGCAGAATCGCACTTATTTGGTTCTACTTGGGGTCCCTGGGGCCGGTAAAGGTACGCAGGCCCGCTTGTTGGAAGAATCGCTTGGCTTGCCACAGATTTCCACAGGTGACATCTTTCGTTATAACTTAAAGA
>JAGRBZ010000103.1 GCA_020433805.1 Anaerolineae bacterium | reverse complement strand
ACACGATTTACTGAATTATGACAGATAAAATCGTGATAATCATGTCAATTCTGTCGATTATTTTGTCGATCTTCCGTCGTTCTCACGTTTCCACGATTTAATGTTGTGCTACCCAAACAACCTATCCCCTAATAATTTCATCAGTGCCCATCTGTGTCCATCTGTGGACCATAAAAAAACGCCGCATTCACCCGAACGCGGCGTTTTCAACACCTTTCAAGAAGTTACCTTGCTACCCTTTTTGATGATTACTGCCCTCAGGCTTAGGATGCAGCAGCAAGATCGGCACCGACAGATCGTGAACAAGTGCCCCGGCCACGCTGCCAAACAGCAGCCGTCCGATGCCTTCACGAGCGTGCGTCACCATCGCCACCAAATCAACCCGTGCCTCCTGGATGTAGGTTTCAATTTGTTGGATAGGCTCGCCAAAGCGAACAACCGGCGTTACCTGGTACCCTTTATTAACCAAAGGGGTGGCTTCCTGGGTAATACTCGCCACCAGGTTGGTTTTAAGATACTTTTGTCGTTCAACCAGGTGTTCATGCTCCAGTTCTTGAAAACTCTGAAGATAGCTGTACATCGCCGGCGTCCATTCCATAGCTGCGTGGGCCGGCGGCATGGCCAGTGCTTCAATCTCCGGGCTAACAACTTGCAGCAACAAGACGTGGCTATCTTCGGGCCGGAACAGTTGCTGAATAACGGTTAGGATCTCCCGACTCTGTTTTGCCTCATCCAAAGGGACTAGAATTTTCTTCTTAAACATTTAGCCTCCCGCTCCCTCCGGTACTTGGCCGCCAAGACCCTCTTTCCGTTTGACATCGTAGCGCTGCCAGAACCACACCCCGGCCACAATCGCGATACCGACAATATCGGTCAGCAGATCGGGGAAGAAGCACAGGAACGTGCCAAACGCAAAGATAAGCCACTCCCACCACGTGGTTTTACGCACCAGGTAAAACATGGTGGCGGCTGAAAACGCAATCGTTCCCACAAAAGCAGAGAAGTAGGAAGACGCGACCTCCGCCCAGTTAACATCAACCAATATTTGCCCTCCTTCGCCTACCAGCAGAATAGCCGGCGTAAAGGCGAACAAAATCGGCATGACATAGAGGAGCTTGGCAAACTTAAACGATGTCCAGCCCGTCTTCCATGGATCAGAGCCGGCGATGGCAGCCCCCGCATACGCTGCCACACACACCGGTGGTGTAATGTTACTGTCTTGGCTAAACCAGTAAACAATCATATGGGCGGCAATAAGCGCCACGCCCAGGTCAGTTAGAGCCGGTACGGCCAGTACGGCCACAATAAGATAGGCCGCCGTTACCGGCACGCCCATACCCAAAACCAGCGAGGCCAATCCAATCAGCACAATAGCGATAAGCATATTTCCATCGCTCAAGCTGATGATAATGTCCGAGAAGCGCAGCCCAATACCGGTGGCATAGATGGTACCGACAATAATCCCAATGACGCCGACTGTCGCGCCGATAACCAGCGTATCGCGTGCCCCTTCAATCAACGCTTCATAGCTGCTCTTGAGAACCCGCACCGTGCTGCGACCAAAAGCGGCCAGCATTCCGCCATCGCCTGACTTAAAGTCGGCGACATTAGCCGACATCGTGTACATCAATACAACACACGATACAATCGACCAAAAGGCCGCATAGCCCGGCGAATAGCCGACCATCATCATGATGATGATAACCAGCAGTGGGATACTCATGTACCACTCTTTACGAACAATATCCATTGCCCGTACATCGGTTTCGATGCCCTTCAAGCCGTGTTTTTTGGCCTCAAAGTGTACCATCGTCAACACGGCCAAAAAGTAGAGGATGGCCGGGAAAATTGAAACCAGAACAATAGTACGGTAAGGAATGGAGGTTAATTCGGCCATGAGAAAAGCCCCGGCCCCCATTACCGGCGGCATAAACATCCCGCCGATCGAGGCAGCCGGCTCAATCGCGCCGGCGACGTGCGGCTTAAAGCCGGCTTTCTTCATCAGCGGGATGGTAAAGGCGCCGGTACTAACGGTGTTGGCAATAGCGCTGCCCGAAATCGAACCAAACAAAGCCGAGGCAATGACCGACACTTTAGCCGGACCGCCAACAGATTTACCGGCCAAAGCAAGCGGCAGGTCGATAAAGAAACGGCTGGCCCCGGATTTTCTAAGAAACGCGCCAAAGAAAATGAAAAGAATAACATAAGTGACCAACACGTTGGCCATTACGCCAAAGACACCTTCCTGGTCAAAGTAAAGCACGGTCGCCACCCGTTCCCAGGCCCGACCCCGGTGGGCAAACGCTTCAATAACGGGAATGTCGTAAAGGAGGTAGCCATAATGCATATACACCAAGAAAACACCCGCAATGATGGTCATCGACGCCCCCAATACGCGCCGTGACACCTCTAATGACAAGAGCAAGCCCACAATCGCCACATAAAAATCGGTTTGATTATAAGCCCCGGCTCGCTGCTGTAGGGCCGGAAATTCAATGATGTAATAACCGACCGCGCCAATCGTGGCCGCGATAAGAATAAGGTCTACTAAACCTGGCCCGCCTTTGGGAGCGATAATACTCCGCAACGGCTCGGGTAATTTTTCGGCAAAGTTACGCATTCTGCTGGATTTGGGGAAGGCAGGGTAAAGAATAAAAATGAGAATATAGGTGAGGGCCACATACATTCCGCGCTGCCACTGCACCGGTGCCGGTAACGTGCCGGCCGTGTAAATATAAAAAAGACTCATCGATGCAGCTAAAGCCGACATGACGACAAACCAGAACTGGTTAAGCGTGCGGGTATTTTTTTCCTCACGCTCCATCAGCTCTTTGAGTCGCTGCTGATCTTCCTCGTTTTCAGTGGCCGTATCGGCGCTGCCAAACTGAATATCATCAAGGGTTAGTTTTTGATCATCGGTTGCGCTGTTGTTATCTTCGTTGACAGGCATGCATCCTCCTCGATCTTTGCTGTAGTGGGCGATAGTGTCGTCTGGTTGACACTATCGCCCCGGAATATTGATTAGAATTGTATCATCTATTGCGTTATCGATTTAGGTAGGAGTTACACAGTTGGGCGGATTGAATAAGGTGACAGTCACTTTTTGATGAGAATGAGCGTCTGTTTGCCCAAACGAGTCGATTTAGCCTTGCTAAGTGACTGTCACCTTTTGAACTTTGTAAGCCCTATTATGGTTGAATGTTAGCAGGAATTTCAATCCCTTGATCTTGCCAGAATTGAGCTGCGCCAGGATGGAGCGGCACCGGAATACCGCTAATACCACTCTCGATGCTCATTTCACCGGCCGCCGGGTGCGCTTCGCGCATTCGCTCCAGCCCTTCTTCAGAGAAGACGGATTGCAGCGCGGCATAAACAATCTCATCCGGTACATCTTTGTGCGCCGTCCACAAAGCCGTGTCCTGGAACGTTGGCACGTCATCCGGCACGCCATCGTAAGCCCCGCCGCCTATAACCGTTGGTGTGTAAAACGGCATCGCTTCGTAGAAGCCGCTCTCGGTAGCAGTAGAATCCAGTTCTAGAATCTTGATGTCGGTTACGGTGGTCGCCTCGGTTACCGAGGAGTTGGGGAACGCGGTTAGGATCCAGAAGCCATCAAGCTGACCGTCGCCCATAGCCGAGGCTGCCTGAGAGTAGCCCAAATACTCGATGTTCATTTTGTCCCATAAATCCATGTGGGTAAAGAAGCGTTCGGCTGAAATAGCCGCGCCGGAGCCGGCGTTACCGGGGGCAATCCGTTTGCCTTCCAAATCGGCCACGGACTCAATGCCGGTGTCGGCCCTTACAACCATATGAACGCGACCGCCATACAGGGACGCAATCGGACGCACGTCCGTGTATTCGGTTTCGTCGCCGGGCAGCTGGCCCAGGCCACCCAGATAGATATCCCCGGCGTAGGAGATACCATACTGGATATCACCGGAATTAACCGAGCGCAGGTTTTCACCAGACCCGCCGGTGCCTTCGGCCGAAAGCTCTAAGCCGGGAATTTCATCGGCTATCATTAAAGACATAGCATTGGCAAAGGTTTGGAATGCACCGCCAACGGGGCCGCCACCAAATGCCTGGCGTACGGTTTCACCTTCGGGGATAACCGTGCTGGGGTCGATGCCCATCGCTTCGCCTTCCATAGATTCCTCAGCCGCCGGTTCTTCAGCAGCGGCTTCTTCTTCCATGGCTTCTTCTTCCGCCGGTTCTTCAGCAGCGGCTTCTTCTTCCATAGCTTCTTCTTCTGTAGCTGCGGCATTGCTCATACCTTCGGGCAACGCGGCGTCAGGAATAGTCGTGCCTTGGTCTATCCAGAATTGGGCTGCGCCGGGATGAAGCGGCACGGGAATTCCGGCTGCACCTGTGGGGATGGTCATTTCCGCAGCTGCAGGGTGCGCTTCAACCATTCGCTCCAGCCCCTCTTCGGAGAAGACAGATTGCACAGCGGCATAAACGATTTCATCGGGCACATCTTTGTGAGCCGTCCAAATAGCGGTATCTTGGAACGAACCGACATCGTCTGGTACACCATCATAGGTGCCGCCCGTCAAAACCGTTGGCGAGTAAAAAGGCATCGCCTCATAAAAGCCGGATTCTTTGGCCGGGGTATCTAAATCAATCAATTTAATGTCAGTTACGGTGGTCGCCTCGGTTACCGAGGAGTTGGGGAAAGCGGCTAAAATCCAGAACCCATCAAGCTGACCGTCGCCCATAGCCGAGGCTGCCTGAGAGTAGCCCAAGAATTCGATGGTCATTTTGTCCCATAAACCCATGTGGGTAAAGAAGCGTTCGGCTGAAATAGCCGCGCCGGAGCCGGCGTTACCGGGAGCAATGCGCTTACCTTCCAAGTCGGCCACGGTTTCGATGCCGCTGTCGGCTCGAACAACCAGGTGTACCCGACCGCCATACAGCGACGCCACCGGCCGTACGTCCGTGTATTCGGTTTCGTCGCCGGGTAGCTGGCCCAGGCCGCCCAGATAGATATCACCGGCGTAGGAAATGCCGTATTGGATATCACCGGAATTAACCGAGCGCAGGTTTTCACCAGACCCGCCGGTGCCTTCGGCTGAAAGCTCTAGGCCGGGAATGTTGTCAGCAGCGATGAGCGACATGGCGTTAGCAAAGGTTTGGAACGCGCCGCCAACGGGGCCGCCACCAAATGCCTGGCGTACGGTTTCACCTTCGGGGATAACCATGCTGGGGTCGACGCCCATCGCTTCTTCTTCCATGGCTTCTTCTTCCGCCGGTTCTTCGGCAGCGGCTTCTTCTTCCATGGCTTCTTCTTCCGCCGGTTCCTCAGCCGCCTCTTCGGCAGCGGGTTCTTCAGCAGCTTCTTCGGCAGCGGGTTCTTCAGCTGCGGGTTCAGGGGCAGCCGGTCCACCACATGCGGCCAGGAACAACAATAAAATAGCGAGCACTGCTACAACATTGCGTAATCGATACATACTCTTAACCTCCTCGTTAAAAATGTATTAGATATAGAGTGAAACTATTTTGTTTGGTAATGGCGATAGCCATACCCATCGTCGATTTATCGACGTTGAACACGACGAAAAAGTATAGTGATAGGAATTTAGGTGAGGTGTTTTGGCAACTTACCGATTAGATGTCAGATCGTTGGGGGATTAGGTTACGATAAGTTTATTCTACAAGATTTTGTTTGGCATTGTCATCGGACAAAAGATCTATATTTGTGAAATTTAGTACTATATTTACCCGGTAAACATACGACGAAAGTACTAGTACCTCCATGGTACTTACCGCTTTTCTCGCCAGATACGTTTAAAAATAGAACTTTCGATACATAACTTTTAGAACGACAAGTGCAGGAAAATCAGGAAGTAGAAAACTGTAGACGTGCATGTGCGCATACTATATCACAAAAATTAGGTAGATAGCAACTTAAAATGGTGGAAATAATTAATTTCCACCAACATACCTGTAATACTGCTCCCGAAGCTGGTCAATATCCATTTCGCTGCGCGCGGCATCATAGACGATTTTGCCCTTGGCGAGGATAACCACCCGATTGCCCAGCGCTAGACCGCGTTCTAGGTTGTGGGTGGTCATGAGGATAGTTCGCTGCTCGATGCCGACCGCACGAAGCAGTTGACTGAGCATATCGGCTGCGTGTTGGTCGAGTCCGGTGTCCGGCTCATCGAGCAAGAGAATGGGTGGGTTGTGGAGAATGGCCCGGGCAATAGCCAACCGCTGCTGCATACCGCGTGAGTAAGTGCGCACCGGATCGGTTCGCCGCTCGAACAAACCGACCTGGCGCAGCACGGTTTCGATGCGTTCCTCCGCATTTACAAGATCATACATGCGGGCATAAAAGTTTAGATTTTGCAGCGCGGTCAAATCTTCGTATAGTAACGGCTTATGGGAAACCAAACCAATATAGCGACGCAGCTCACTAGCCGAGTCGGCCACGCGATAGCCGTTGATGCTGACCTGGCCGTGGGTGGGTTTGCTGAGTGTGGCGACAATGTGCAGCAGCGTGGTCTTTCCTGCTCCGTTGGCACCCAGCAGCGTAACGAAGTCGCCATCACCAATCGTCAAATCAATATTACGCAGCACCACCCGATGCCCAAAAGTTTTTACCAGGTTTTGAATTTGTATCATCGTCAAATGGGGAGATTGGAAGGAGATAAGGAGATGAGGAGATTAAAACTTTGATCATTCATCCTCTAATCTCCTTATCTCCCAATCCCCTCATCTCCAGTCTCCAATCTCTAGTCTCCACTCTCCATCTTCATCAATCGCATCAGCTCCGCTTTGTACTCGGCTCGCGCCTGTTGAAAAACCTGCTCGTCGATTTCTCCCGCTTCGTAGGTTTCATCCAGCCGTGTCAGAAGCAGCAGCAAACGCTGGCGGCGGCGGATCGGGTCATCGTCGGTGGTATGAACAAGACGCGGCCGGTAGCGCGGATACAATAAGGCAGCCATAATAATCGCAACGCCGCCCAGGCCAAGTACGGCCCAACGTACAACATTCTGATCGATAATGCTGGGCGGCGCAGCTACTGACCCTGCGGGGGTGTTACTTGGCGGCGGTGTCTCAAACGTAAGGTTGTCCAGCCCACTGATTTCAAACGTTAAAACGTCGCCTTCCGTTAGGGCTTGGGTGCTATAGGTCCCAAACTCGCTGTTTTGTAGCGTGCGTCGTTCGATAAATTGAAGCTGTTGGCTAACCAATTCAACATTCGGCTGCAGCTCCATCAGCATACTAACCGAATCAACATCGGCCGGGATGGGCATCTCAACAGCAAGTGTATCGCTGTCGTACGGCAAGTCGTACACGGCTACGATAACCAACCCCTCCTCGCCGGGGAAAATCGGCTCGTTGGTCGTGTAGCCGCCGCCGTCAGCGGCTTCGACGAAGCGGTTGCTTAAATCGTTTTGAAAGGAAACGTTGGTGGCATTATGCGGCAAATCAAAAGTAAACGACGAGCCATCTTGGCCGACATAGGTTTTATCACCTTCGTTGCCGAGAATAAATAATTCGATAATTCGAACTGCCTCAGGGGTAAAGGAAACAAGATTGTTTAGGCGAGAAAGGCTGATGCTCTCAGCGTCGGTGGTGGTTTCATAGATGTTGAGGTCGAGACTTTGCGCGTTGTTGTCGTCGGGGAAGGGGCTGGGCTGACTGAGGTAGCTGACGTCATCAAAACGGCTCTCAACTACGTACACGGCCTCCGGGTCGGTCGATAGATTCTCGAAGCGATAGTTGCCTTCGCTATCGGCCTGGGTCGTATGCTCTTCCACGGCGGCATCACCGCTGAACGTGTAGAGCGTCACCTCCAAATCTCCCTGTGGCGCGTTGGTTGTGCCGTTGATAATCTGGCCGCTGAGGATGCCGTTGCGCTGCGGCACGGCAAACGAGAATGTACGAATGTGATCGAGTGCCAGCCATAATTCTTCGTCTGAGAGGTCAGCAATATCCGCATGGACAGCGGCCTCGGTGAAGCCATTTTGCCAATCAGCCAAGCTTTGCTGCGAGACCACTTGCAGATCGGCCAAATCGTTGATATCCGCCGATGCCTGAACGCCGTCACCGGCCCCGCCTTCGCCGTGACAAGCGGCGCAGCGTTCGGTGTAAATTTCAGCACCCTTAACCAGATCATCCGGCGTGGTATGTAAACTCCAGACGTAGGCCGTCAAATCCCAAATTTGGGCATCGTCAAAACGATTACCCCAGGGCGGCATTAAATTTTCGATACGTCCGTTTTTGATAATGTCGAAATGGTCCACCGGCGCGCTAGCCCGATAAACTTCGGGATCGAGTAGGTTAGGAACACCGTTCTCTATTGATTGTGAGGTAGGTCCATCGCCTGCGCCGGCGGGACCATGACAGGGAGCGCAGTTTTCCGACCATAAGGCCCGACCACCAGATACCGCCGGTTGGGTATCGGGGGATTGGGCGTAGGCAGGGAGGGTAAAAAGTAAACAGAGGCCAATTACCAGAAACGTCGTGCGTAGTGCGTCGTGCGTGTTAAAAACTGCGGAATACGCACGACGCACTACGCAATTCCGAGCATCGTCATTTTCACTAATGACTAACGTTCTTTTCCCCATACTTATATCTTCGCATTTTCGTAGTTTTGGACGGTGGCTTCGTTGAGTGGCGTACCACATTGGGCACAAAAAGCGTCATCGGGTTGGTAGCCGTAGCCACAGTGAGGACAGTGAGCGGCACTCGTGTCCACGCTAAGGTTATTGGGGACGGCCTGGCCACAGCTTGTGCAAAACTTATCGTCGGCCCGGAGATCTACCCCGCAGTGGGGGCAGGCAATACCCTTCACAATGGATGGGCTGGACTGCATAGATTTCAGCGCCTCGATCTCGGCATAGACCTCAAGCAAAAGGTCTTCATCCGATTCGGATTGGTGCCGCAGTTGCGTGACGAGGGATTCTATTTCGGTATCAAGCGCCTGATCTTGCTCTAAAAGCTCGGCACTGCTCAGATAATCGATCTCTTGCCGGATGCGGGCGGCTTCGAGCTTACTTTTTGTCAGCAAAGCTTGATAATCTTCAGGCGAAACTTTACCCATTTCCTGATCGAAATTAAGGTCTTTAATAGCCGACAGAGCGGCCTGATATTGGGCTTCCAACTCCTCCAGCGTTTGGCCGGGTCGTTCCACATCTTTGTCTGCGGGGGTGATGGGGGCTGGCTGCCAGAGGGGAGCGCCCACCAGGCCAATGGTTACCCCGATCAGCAGCACGATAATAACGATGGTTAAAACATCCATCCTACGTTCCCTGCGCCGGTTGGGCAACCAGTTTGTCGAGCAGGCTGTAAAGCTGCTCTTGCTCTATCGGCCCGATTTGAACATGGGCAATGTTACCATCTTTGTCGATGAAGAACGTTTCCGGCACGCCCGTAATCCCGTAGCTGTCCGATATCTCGCTGCCCATATCGGGGCCGGACGGGTAAGTGATGCCGTATTTATCCATATAGGCCAGTGCCTCTTTGTCGGTGTCGAGGTAATCGACGCCCAGAAAAACGACACCCTGATCTTGATAATCGCGCCAGGTTTGCTCCAGCAGTTCCGCTTCTTTGTAGCATTCCACGCACCAACTGGCCCAGAAATTAATAACAACCACCTGACCGCGTAGTTCGGAGAGCCGTATTTCGTCTTCGCTAAATTGGTCAAAGAGCGGCATGGTAAAATCGGGTGCCGTGTGGCCCTGCATGGCCGTTGACTCAACCGAATTCATATTGACGACCATCGTCACAACCCAGCCGAGCAGCACAACTGCGCCGATAATCCACAGATATTTTTTGTTTGTTCCTGTTTTTTGCTGCGGAAGTGCCTGTTCCATCGATTCCTCTATGAGCGATCTAAATCTTCTTCAACTTGCTTAAGATAGTCATCTGAAATGTGTGAGTCGGTTAATGCCGATGCTTCATTGCCTGCATCTAAGGCCGTAACCGGTTGGGCTTGGTTCCATTTGCGCATCATCATCGCTAACCAAATACCACCGGCTATTAGCGCAATGACCGGCAAAACCCACAAAATCAGTGTTGTTCCGTGACGTGGCGGCTCGAGCAGCACCCGCGTTCCATAACGCTCCTCAAAATAATCGAGTACTTCTTGTTCAGTGTAGCCTTCAGCCAGTAAATCGGCAATTTGATCACGCCACTGTTCGCACGTTTGGGTGCGACAGTCAGCCAAATTGACGCCGACGCAGGTTGGGCAGTTCATCTGTTTGGCCACATCGTTGATGTCGTCAAAGCTGGGTTCTTGGGCCAGGGTGGTGGTGGGAAGGATGCTCAGGATACTAAGAGCCAAAAAGAAAAATGGGACAGTAAAGAAAAAGGCAACTTTGGCACGATGCATTGATTTTTTGGTTAGAAGTATAGAGAGCTTTCTTTTTTGTTTAGACATACACAGGGTTTACAAAAATTTATGCGGATTGTTTCACTTGCGCTATGCGTTCTTTCAATCGAATGATGGCTTCCGGCTCTAATTCTGCCTCCGGCTCTCCTTGCTCTCGTTCCGACAGATAACGCTCAACTTCTTCATCGGTGGCCTTTGGCCCTAATCTTGATAACATGGCTTCGTAAGCGGCTTGTTGTTCTTTAATTTGTTTCGACGGAGTCAACTCAACATTGCTCAAAAACTCCATCTGTTCTGGGGTCAACCCCTTAGGTTTTTCTTTTGGTTCTATATCAAGCGTCTCCGCCGTAACCTTTTGCGTTAGCGTATAAACAATGTACTGATTAAGTGAGATGCCTTCGTCTTTAGCCAGTATCTCTAGCGTATTATGCAATGTTTTTGGCATCCGTAAGGTAAATCTTCCCATTATATTTATCCTTAAACTACGGTTCCGTCAATCGATTAATAAATTCCACAGGTGTTAGTACTCGTAAACCTGCCTCTTTTTGGGCTTTTCTGAAATCACGCACATTGGCAGTAATCACTGTGGCGTTAGCATTAAGAGTACAATCAATTACATGTTCATCACCAGGATCAGGAGATGATGGCCGCCAACTGTAATAGATAGCGATAAACTGAACGTGATTTAACATCCTGCGCAAGATAGGGACGGTTTGCCGCCAGCGTATTGGAGACAGTTTGTTGGAGAGAGTGCTTTCGTATTCATATACGAGAGCATTCGAAGCGTATACGTTTAGTAAACCAGCCAACCACGCTGTAATAATGATGTCGGAAGCCCCACCTTGTTTTGTTAAACCTTCAAAAACCACGTTTGTGTCTACGACGATGGGCAGGTCAAAAATTTCGTTCATAGCATTGTAACACCATATGCGACATCACAAAAATGGTATTTTAGTAATGGTTAAAGCCGAGCTAGACCATCACTTCACCGCCGCAGTCGCGCCTCTTACCTTAACCAGTGCAGCAGATCGCTGCGTCGATGGCGTGGGATTGGGCCAGGCTGCAATCAGCGTGCCAAGAATGAACACGACACCACCGATCCAAATCCAGTTGACCAGCGGATTGATGTAGGCTTTGAACGTCGCGGTTTCGCCGGTGCCTTCCCACCCGGCCAGGATAACGTATAGATCATCGGCCAGGGTGCTGCGTTTGTCGGGAATGGTCATCGGTTGCTGCTGTACCACAAAGAACTCTCGGATGGGAACAATCTCTCCGGCGGGTTGGCCGTTGAAGTTGACTGTGAGCAGTGCTTCGGTAATCAGCCGGTCGTCGGGGCTTTGGCCTTCGCGCAGACCTTGATAGGTTAGTTCATAGCTGCCGATTAACTCGCTGTCGATGGTCATACTCTCGCCAACGGCCAGATTCTCCTGCGTTTCCACCTGATAAAAGCGGCTGCCGATAATGCCGATAGCAATCAGAATGACACCGATGTGGATCATATAGCCACCGTAGCGCCGTCGATTGCGCTTGACCAGCGTCCACAGGGCGACCGGATAACTTTCACCCCGGCTGCGATGGCGAGCGCTCACGCCGCGCCAGTATTCAATTAGCGTAGAGGTTAGCGTGAAGGCACACAGTCCAAAGCCAATCAGTGCCCCCCAAATTCTGATATTGCCAATAATATAGAGCAGAGCGATAACGGCCAATCCGACCGCCGTCGGCCACAGCAATGTATCGCCCAGTTTTTTCAGTGATGCCCTTCGCCACGGGATTAGCGGCGTGACGCCCATCAGCAGCACCACCACAGCCCACAATGGAGCGGTGGTCTTCTCAAAGAAGGGCGGGCCGACCACAATCGCTTCGCCGGTCACGGCTTCTGAAAAGAGCGGAAAGTGCGTTCCCCACCAGACGATAACCGCTATGCCGACGAAGATAAGGTTATTGAACATGAAAAAGGATTCACGGGAAATCAGCGAGTCAAGCTCATTTTCAGATTTGAGATCATCCCAGCGGGAGATAAAGAGGTAGAGCGACAAACCGAACATGAGCGCGATAAAACCTAAGAAGAGCGGCCCGATGGCACTTTGGGCAAACGTATGCACCGAGGCGATCAGCCCGGCTCGTGTGAGAAACGTGCCATTGAGCATCAGACAGTAGGTTAGAATAATGAGAGCCATATTCCAGCGTTTGAGCATGCCTCGATTTTCTTGCATCATCACCGAGTGCAGAAATGGCGTTGCCACCAGCCAGGGAATCAGCGACGAGTTTTCGACCGGATCCCAGCCCCAGTAGCCGCCCCAGCCCAGCACATCGTAAGCCCACCAACCGCCCAACACCAGGCCGACGCTAAGAAACAGCCAGGCGGTCAGAGTCCAGCGGCGGGTGGTACGAATCCAAACGTCGTTGGTTTGACGCGTCACCAGCGCAGCGATGGCAAAAGCGTAGGGGATAACAAGGGCAGTAAAGCCGAGGTAGAGCATCGGCGGGTGGATAATCATGCCGAAGTGGCGCAGCAATGGGTTCATGCCGGTGCCATCGGGTGGGAAGAAATCAGTTTGCTCAAAGGGATTGGCGACAAAAACCACCAGCATCGTGAAAAAGGCCAGGTTGATCTGGATGACGGCAATGACGTAGGGCATCATCTGCCGCATCGACCCCCATTTTTGGAACAGCACCAGCGCTCCAAAAATCGACATCAACCACGACCAAAACAGCAGGGAACCATCCTGCGATCCCCACAGGGCGGTAATACGGAAGAAAAGCGGTGCAGCCAGATTACTGGTTTCGTAGACATATTTTGTTTGGAAGTGGCCGGTCAGCAGTAATGTTTCTAGAATAACAACGGCCAGTGTTAGAAGCGCGGCTACGGCAAAAGAAGCGTTCCGCGCGCTGATGACCAACTCCGGCATACGACGTTTGGCTCCAATTAAGGCAACAACCGTAGCATACAGCGCCAGCACCAGCGCCAACGTTACAGCAACATATCCAACATGCGGCATAGAGTTTTACTCCGGGTGTGATGGGGGGATTGGTAATTAGTAATGGGTAACTGGTAATTGGCAGATGAATACCTATTCGGTAAATTAATTACTAATTACAATTTACTATTTACCTGACAGCCTCAACCTGAACTTCCTCAATCCCGTCTTCTTCATAACGGCTGGGACATTTGAGCAGCAATGATTGGGCGGTGAAGGTTTCACCATCATACTTACCCTCTAAAATGGCTTCGGCCCCCTCACGCATTTGGTCAGGTTTTGGGCCGTTAAAAACCACGCTCAGGCGCTCGCCGGTGTCGCTGGTCACATCGAAGGCGAGAATAAGGTCGCGGTTGTTGAAGTCGATTGTCGTCGCATCAACATCGCCGGACACGCGCACAGTTCGATTTTGCATCGTTTCGCCTTTGGCGTACAGCTCATCGACGGTTAAAAAATAGGCCGATGTACTTTGAATACCGGTATAAATTAAATAAATTACCGCCAGCGCGATCATCACGCCACCAATAATAAATTTAATCTTTTTATTTGCAGCGCGTTCATTTACTTGAATGGTAGGGATTGAAGTTGATTGGGCCATCTTCGTTTATCCTTACTTTCTTAAAGTGTGTGTTGGTGAAGATTTGCACAGTCACTATTGTAGCACAGGGCGTGGCTGACATCAAAAATAGAGTTGTTTCTGATATGCGTTATGCTCATCTGTGTAACACATAGTGAGAAAAAATGACCGTCGAAAATTGGATCACCAACGGGAAGGACTGTAATTAGCGGCTTACTTATAACAGCTGAGGAAGAATGATAAAAGCGGACCCAATTGAGCGATTACGATAAGCCGATTACTTTGAACAAAAGTCAATGTAAAAGCTTCTTCATTGTCGCCGAGGTCATCCGATGCGAATGTTATTGGGTTGTTAACTGAACTTTGTTTTGTCTGGCTAAACGGACTCGCGTAACGATATCCGACAAACTAACATCGGTTTTTTGTTAAGCAGGTGTGTGGCATCATTGCTTATATGGGCTAAATGTTAGCCTTCTTTACATTGGATTAGCGTTAAGCTGTCTCACAGCTCATTATAACAGAAAAATAATAGTCAGGTCTATACAATTGGTTAGAATCGACTGTGTAATTAGTTAGAATCCGTTTTAAAGCTAGCTGGTTTAGGGCTTACGCAGTTGGATGTAACGAACAAAATGACCGTCACTTTTTGCCTAAACTGAACGTTCGTTTAGCCCCGGTAGGTCGAATTATTACATCCAAGTGACTGTCACCTTTTGAACTGCGTAACGCATATGGGTATAGTGAAGTGGCAGCTCTGCGAACTCAGTCGGCAATGACCGTGCCGTTACTCAGTCGATAAATGGCAAGGAGAGCCTTCATTACAGCAAGGCTCTCCTTGCGTTAAAACTTACCGTCTCTCATCAGGATCGAGCAGGACAATCAAACCAAACACGCCAACATTGGAAAACAACATCGGCGCGAGGAGGGGCGCACCCCTGAGGAATCGTTCTTGGACGATGGTTCCGCCGGCAATCAGGTTCGAGCCGTAATGAAGCCAGGCCCCAACCACTCCGACGGCGATTAGCAAGAGCATCGCTACCAGGTAGGTGAGCAAATCGCCGCGCGAGGGTTCATCGATAGCGCCGAGCATCACCGCCGCCACCGTACCAAAGATGCCGATGGCAATCGGCGGCCAGATCCAGGGACTGCTTAAATCAAAGCGAGAGTGATCCAAAACGCTGCTGATGAGCGTCGCTAGTGCTGCCATACCGACCGTATAAAAGTAGGCTTGCGTTTTTGGATAAGGGAGTTGTAAGTGCCAGCCGCCCGGCATACGCAGCGTACCGCTGTTGGGCGGCTCTTCCGGCCATGCAGCACTGATACCTAATACCCCCACTACAGCAAACATGATCGGCCCGAAAATAGGCGGTGCCCAGACCAGTAGATCAAGGGTGATGCGCTGGCCTTCAGGCGCAAAGGGTTGAATACCTCGAACAAGATGCAGAAACGCACCCAACAGCCCCACCACAATACTCCCCAGCAGCGTCAGCGTGGCGATCAGCGAAGCTACCGAGCGTTTCCGTAGAGCGATGGCCCCGGCAATGAGGAGCAACACCGCCGCGATGGGGCTAAACACGATAGGAATCCACTCATTTGGCACGATAGTCAGGTTGGCACCGTGTACCAAAAAGGTATCGAGCGCCAGAAAGAGAAAGTTAGTCGCGATATAGAGCAGCATAATCTGGTCGCGGGAGAGCGGCAGTCGCTGGACGGTTTGACGGGTTGCGGGTAGAGCTTCGGCCAACAGCGCCATACTACTCTCCAGCCTCAGACTCAGCACCGCTTAACTTTTCTTCAACCTCAACCTTCAGTGTAGCCAGTTCTTTCAAAATTTCATATGCACCGTGCCACTGCACATAGTCGGGGCCTTGCATCCACGCGCCAAATTTGGCAGTACGCCCCCAGTGGTGCCACAGATCGAAATGGGTGAAATCAATCGGCTCATCGAACGGCTCGGAGGTCAATAACCCTTCATCCTGAACCGGTTTGATGATTTCGTTACTCTCTCTAACCCAGTCGTTAATGGCTTCAACCAGCGCATCGCCATCTTCATACAGATTGTCGATGAACTCCTGATTGTGGCACTCGCGGCAAACGTTCTGCATCCGCACTTTGTTGTCTTGCCAGCTTGGTCGTCGCTCGCTGATGGGCGCAAACAGATACCAGGTCAGCCGGTCTCCAACATCGTGGGTGGTGCCGGCGGCACCAAAACCGCTCATATGGCAGGTGGCGCAAGTTGGAGCCGGAAAATCCTCTACCGTCAGCGTGCCGGGTTCGGCTTCCCAATGCCAGTCATCCCCACCGGTGGCATACGAGATACCGTGCGGCGATTCCTGATAAATTTCCCATTGGGGATGATCGGGGCCGATGTGGCAGGCGTTACAGGTTTCGGGCTTGCGGGCCTGCTCTAAGCTAAATTCGTGGCGTAAGTGACACTGTTGACATTCACCCACCGAACCGTCCTCAGCCGGCTTACCGACGTTATGACAGCCTTCGCAAGCAAAGCGCGTTACAGCCGGTCCTTCTATCGCAAAAAGAGCATTGCGCATTTTGTCCGGGCTAAAGCTGCCTTCAGGGATGGCTTCATACTGTGCCAGATGCTCTTCGCTGAGGTCTTGCGAACCCCACATAGCGACGTAGGCTGGCAGGGCGTGCCGACTTTGGTTGAACTGCGCCACTTCAGCAGCGTGACACGTTTCACACATCGCGGCAGTAGGTGAGTTCAATACGTGGGTACCCTGGTGCTCGATTGCGCCGGGGTAATCGGCCTCGACTTCGTGACAGTCCTGACACGTCACTTCAGCGGCGGCCATAGTGCTGTGACCATATTGTTCAACAATACCGGGGGTTGTGTTTTCGTGGCAGGCGACACATTCGTTATCGCTGTCGACCAGCACATTGACACGTTCCGCTTCGGCGGTGGGTGGGGCAGCATTCTGACCGATAAGCGCTGCGGTAAAGGCAAAGCCCAGTACCACGATAACAGCGACCAATCCGATGATCAGAATCCGTGTGGATCGAAATGCATTGGAATTTTGTGACATCGAGTTCTCTCCCTATAGAAAACGGATGAGTATGTTAGTGTAGACTTTTTCCCATAGTCGATTATAGCAAGGCCATACACCGTTGTCTTTGCGCCAGCGCAAATAGGGCGATATTGATGATATTAGTTGAAGGGGGGATTCTCTGGAGGGGTAGCCAGAGTGATCAGTTGGGCACAATCACGAATAAGAACCTTGCCGCGCCCATTTTTAAGTAGCCCATCCCGTTCCCACTGGCTCAGGGTACGGCTGACGGTATAGAGGGACGTACCGGTCATTTCGGCCAGATCGCCGCGCGATAGGGCCAGATCGATGAGCATACCCTCGGTCTTGGGGAGACCGGCCTGGTTGGACAGGCGCAGTAGCGCACGAGCAATACGCTGCTCGGCACTTTCGGTGGCCAGTTCTCGGAAGCGCTTCTGAAGCTGTCGAAAGCGTTTGACGGCGATTTGAAAGGCCGTTTCACGCAGCATCGGATAACTGTCGATGATGCGCATAATATCCTTTTGCTCCCAGGCCAATGTCCGGCAGCGGGTGACGGCTTCAGCCGTGAGCGGATAGTCGCTGCCCACAATAGCACTGACCGCCCCAAAATCTTCACACGGAGCCACGATACGGATCAACACCTGGCGGCCCTCCGGCCCCAGTAGCGTCATCTTAACCTGCCCATCGAGCAAGACATACATCATCTCAGCACGTTCATTTTGGTGAAAGAAAAAACACCCCGCCTCCATCTGAACCGGACGGGCGGAATCATACATTAATTGAAGCGCGGTAGTGGGCAATTCTGTAAAGAGTTTTACTTTTCGAAGGTTACGGAAATCGTTTGACATGGAAATAGGATCAGCAAGACTAGATTAGATCAACGCTGTCCTATTGTAATAGAAATTAGTTGAATTTAAAAATAAAGACAGGACTACCACAATTGCCAATGTGCGCCAGTGTTAATAACAGATTGGTCCAGTTTTTTTACTAAGATTGTATCGCCACTAAAGTAGGGTTTCATTTTGGCCGCTTTCTCGACTCAATATCGAAACTGGACCAATCTAAATTGCGGTAGGTTATGCCTCCGACTTCAAGCGGCGCGTTACAGTCGCCACGACCTCATCGGCGGTAGTCTCGATCGGTTTGTCGGTGACATCCACCGTGGCGAAGCCGCCCCGCCGGTAAACTTTGCGGGCGTACTCCAACTCTTCAAACAGCTTAACCGGATCAACGTAATTGGAACGTCCGTGAACACCCAACTGGCGCTGCCGGTACTGCCGGTGGTGCAGCAGTTGATCAGGATCGATCATCAACCCTACCACCCGACGGCGATCCAGTTCGAAAAGCTCCCGGCGCGGCGTCACACCCATTACAATCGGTACGTTGACCACTTTCCAGGTCATCATCGCCAAATAAACACTAAGCGGCGTCTTGTACACCCGCGACACGCCCAACAGCACAATGTCGGCCTCGTGCCACTCCTCGGCCTTGACGCCGTCATCGTGGGCCAGCGTAAACTCGACAGCCTCATTGCGTTTGAATTCGACCTCATGCATCTTACGATACAGACCCGGTTGTCCCGACGGTTCGCGATTGAGCAGTATGCTCAGGTAATCCATCAGCGGCCCGGCCAGATCGATAGCCATAATTCCCTGAGCCTGAGCCATCGCCACCAACGCCTGGCGCATGTCTGGGCTAACCATGGTGTGGATAATGAGCGCGTTAGAGATAACGGCCTCGGTGATGAGCAGCTCAATCTGGTTCATCTCTCGAATACAAAAATAGGTTTGAACCGGCACATCAGCCCCGTGAAATTGGGCTAAAATAGTGTGAACCAGTTGTTCACCAACCCCATGCAGGCTGCCGGTAACAACAAAAATAGGTGGATAAGGATCATCCGGTTGCATAGTGATTTAGTCCTTTCTATACTATCCAGACGTAAAGGGTAAAGGGTAATTGGTAACTGGAGACTGGTAACTGGAGACTGGTAACTGGAGACTGACATCCAAATATCAATCTCCAGTCTCCAATCTCCAGTCTCTAGTCTCCAGTCTCTAGTCTCCAATCTCCATCCCCCCTCAACTCTTCAAGCGGCGATTGACCAGATCAACCACTTCATCGGCACTCGTCTCGATAGGTTTATTGGTGACATCGATAAGCCTGACGCCTTCGCGTTTGAGCATCTTGGCCACCGCCTCAATTTCTTCATACAGGCGCACGGGATCGACGTAGTTGGACAGACTGACCCTCTTCAACCGCCGTTCGCGATGCTTGCGGTGATGCTGAAGCTGGCTGGGGTCAATGGTTAGCCCCACAATGCGCCGCCGGTCCAGCTCGAAAAATTCCGAACGGGGGCGCACATTGTTCACCAACGGTATATTGGCCACCTTCCAGCCCATCATCGACAAATACAGGCTGATCGGTGTTTTCCCAACCCGTGATACTCCGGCCAACACAATCTCCGCATCAGACCAGCCGTGCGCGTTTTTGCCGTCATCGTGGGCCAGCGTATATTCTATAGCGGCCACACGTTTGAAGTAACTCCCGTGCAGTTGTCGGTAAAGGCCCGGTTTGCCAACCGGCTTTTGATCGAGCAGGGTCGATAAATGGTCAAGCAGCGAACGGACAATATCGACCACCACCACCTGCTTCTCTTTCGCCAGCGTCATCAACACCTGCGTTAATTCTTCGTTGACCATGGTATTAACGATGATGTTGTTGCCCTGGGCCGCTTTGCCCACAATTGTCTCAACCTGCTCCGGATGGTGGATGCGGGGACAAATTTTGACCAGCGCCCCGCCATCCTGAAATTGGGCCAACACCTTGCGAACCAACTGCTCGCCTGACGCCCCTACACTACCCGACAAAATAAAAATTGTCGGAGTTGCTGCGTTGTTGTCGTTCATGGATGTATCATCTTCCTCTCTATACTATTTTTATGTACTCTTTTCGATGTCTGTTCCTAACTCCTCCTCCAACAAGCCCATCTCGCGATAGAGCGCCAGCGACTCCAGCGCTGCCTCTTCATCTAGCTTGCTGATAGCAAAACCTACGTGAATGATGGTGTAATCGCCCACCTCAACGTCCGGCACATAAGCCAGACAAGCTTCTTTGACGATGCCGCCAAAATCAACTTTGCCCATCCGTACCCCGCCTGTTTCGTAAATTTCGGTTACTTTACCCGGTACACCTAAACACATAGCTTTACTCCTTTGAAAATAGCAGTTAGCAGTTAGCCGATAGCTGGTAGCAAAAGATTTTCATTCTCGTAGCTATAGCCCAGCTTCTGTCACACTCCTTTGTAAAATGGTTGGTTGGATGGCTGGCTTGATGGTTAGCCAGGAGCGAAGCATCCTCAGATGCGGAGCGGCGTAGCCCAATCCGTTCGCATCTGACGCTTGCGGCTCACCCCGCCACTAACCATCCAACTATCAAACCAACATCCTATCCAACCACCCCTACACCTGCGGCACAACGCTTTTAACTCTGGACTCCTTATGTATGCCCTTGCGGGACATCTCATACCGCCTCTGCCACTCCTCCGGATTGGAGCGCATGTTGTGAACCATCACCGGAATACAGTTCAATATCTCAAGCTCCTGGTGCGGTTCCCAATCCAGCCGACGATGGGTGCGCGAGGCATCGATATTAAGCTTACAGTCAATATACTCGCCCATCCACGAACGTTCAAATGGCATGGTGCCGGTCAGCCGGCCTATCTGCTCGCGCATCAGGATGCCCATTCGAGCCAGCGGTTTGGGGATATAAATTGGCGAGCGTTCTTCATTATAGTAGCTGTAGGTGGCTTCTCGAAAAAGTTGACGGTGAGTCGTGCAGCCGTGCGGCGAAGCCTGTAGTACTTCCAGTGGTTTCAGCGTCTCGGCTCGCTCTACCACCCGCAGATAAAACGCCAGCAGATCCCGTACATGCAAGTACGGGATGGCCCACTGGCCGCGACCACCCAAGATACGGGCATTCCAATCGCCGGAAAACCAGGTGGCTAGAAAGTTGTGTAGCGGTTCATACTCACACCAGTTGCTGAAGATGGCCGCCAGCCGCAAAATGCAAGAAGGGATTTCATCTTTGAAGCTCACCAGCATCTCTTCACCCTTCCGTTTTGAGCGCGAATAGGGCGGCGGCGCTGTCGGCGGCGTTTCCTCGGTGATAACCTCGCCCGGCGGCGGAAAGGGACAGGCTGCCACCGAACTGGTGAAGATAAACTTCTTCAGCCGCAGCGGCACCGACAGCTCCAGCACGTTGCGCGTGCCCAGCACGTTGGTGCGGGTATACTCCGGGTGCTCCTCGCCGGTAAAATCATAGTAACCGGCCAAATGCAGCAGCAGATCGGCCCCGCCCATCTCTTGAATGCGATAGAAAACTTCGCGCAGCGGATCGAAGTAGCCGATGTCAACCTGAAACCAATGAATATCCGGCCCTTCCAGACCGCCCACCTCGTGTGGTGTTCGGCGACCCAGTGCGAAGATTGTATATTGGTTTGATAGATACCGGATCAACCGTCCTCCTAAAAAGCCGGTTGCGCCGGTAATGATGATGCCCGGTTTGGTCATAGCTGTCCTTAATTTGATGTTTGTATTAGCCGGATGAGGTCAGGGGTAGGGAGTAGGGAGTAAGAGGGTTTTATGCTTGTGATCGGGTCATGTGAAATCCAAAATGCCCTGATCAACATCGTGATCACCTCTTTTGGAATCTCAGAAGCCTTGATCAACATCGTGATCACCTCTTTTGGAATCTCAGAAGCCCTGATCAACATCGTGATCACCTCTCTTGAGATCTCAAG
>JAGRBZ010001037.1 GCA_020433805.1 Anaerolineae bacterium | reverse complement strand
CCTGGTTCATCACCAACCAGGAGAGCGGCGCACGCTGGGCGCAGATCGCAGGCCGCGTTCCGGCCCAGCGCGACGCCGACCTGGGCGGCGATCCGGTGCTGGCGGGCTTCGCCGCGCAGGCCGCCACGGCCATGCCCATGTCCACCCGCCCGGAGATGGAGCAAGTCTGGGGCTACGGCGGCGACATGCTGCTCAAGGTGGTCAACGACGTCCTCGCCCCCGCCGACGCCGTCACCGAAGCCGCCGCGCTCATCAACGAGGCCAACCGCAAATGACCCAATCTCCCAATCTCTCAATCTCTCAATCTCCCAATCTCCCCGCGCGCCAATCTTCAATCTTCATTCTTCAATCCTGATTTGCTATGTCCGACGACACCCAGTCTCTCCTCCTCTTCAACCTCGCCACCATGTCCGGTGTCTCCCCCGGCGTGCGCACCCAGATCATGCAGCGGGTGCAGTTGCAGGCGTTGGACGGGGACGCCGCGCACGGTCGCTGGGCGCGTCTGCTCTGGTACGCCGACCCGTCGCTGACGACCCAGGCCACCCGGATCGACGGCGCGACCTGTGCCGTCCAGCTTCAGGCGGCGCCGGGCGCGGATCGCTGGGACGAGGCACCGGTGGCGGTGCTCGAGGCGGTGGAGA
>JAGRBZ010001036.1 GCA_020433805.1 Anaerolineae bacterium | reverse complement strand
AAGCAGTTATTGCGGTCGGGTACGGCGGTGGGGGCCAATTATCGGGAAGCCTATCGCGCCCGATCCGACGCCGAATTTATCGCCAAGTTAGGCATCTGCGTGCAGGAATTGGAAGAAACCATGTATTGGCTAGAATTGCTGTCCGAAGCCGATATCTTCACGAAAAAACGGCTGGCCGATCTAACGGACGAAACCAACCAACTGATCGCCATCTTAACCACCATTAGCAAGAATAAAAAGAAGGGAATGACAAAAAATTGATCCATTTAACACCTCAAATTATCTCTTTCCCACCAACCCGTCCTCCTTTTCTTCCTTCATCCCTCATAATTCATAATTCATAATTCCCATGCTTTGGCTCGGTGCTTACTCCCCCGGCGCGCTTATTTTGCCGGACGCCTCGCCTACGCCGGCGCAGATGTACGCGCCCCGTGGGGTGTTTATGGATGATGAGCGGTTGGTGGTGGCCGATACCGGCAATCATCGCCTGCTGATCTGGCATGGCTGCCCGACCGATGACCAACAGCCGGCCGATGTGGTGTTGGGCCAGCCCGATTTCTTTAGCGAAGGTCCCAACGCCGGCGGGCGCGGCCCGGAGCAGGGGTTACATTTGCCGACCGGCGTGGCTGTATATCATGGGA
>JAGRBZ010001035.1 GCA_020433805.1 Anaerolineae bacterium | reverse complement strand
CGGTGATCGTTACCACCTCGGTTACTATCTTCAACGACTTTGTCGGGCCACTCTACTTCCTGCCCGGCCAGGAAAACGTCACCGCGCCGCTCACGCTGTTTACCTTCATTAGCCAGTTCAGCTCCCAGTACAATCTGCTCTTCGCCGATGTCGTGGTCATGACGATTATCCCGCTCATCGTGTTCATCTTCTTCCAGCGGCAGCTTATGTCGGGCATGACGAAGGGAGCGATTAAGGGCTAACTACTACCATTAACCAAACTAAAGATTGGAAAATAAATAATTTCCTCATTACCTGTAGTGCGTAGTGCGTAATCCGTATTATTTCAACCAATACATTACGCACTACGCATTACGCAATAGATTGTCCTATGAAGGCAGGGATTTTATTTATTTCTTCTTCCTAAAAATACGCCAAAGAAAGTATCATCATGTCTACAACGACCATTTCAAACCTAACATGCGAATATCAAACCAATCCTTTGGGGATTGATGTCCTTCAGCCTCGCTTAAGCTGGCAGATGCAAAGCGACCAACGCAATGCGTACCAAACCGCCTACCAAATTTTTGTCGCCCCCTCAGAGGCAGCTTTAGAGAGCGGCCAAGACCTCTTGTGGGACAGCGGCAAAGTCGAAACTGATC
>JAGRBZ010001034.1 GCA_020433805.1 Anaerolineae bacterium | reverse complement strand
TTCCCCCGCGATGACGGGACGCTGGCCGAAATCCGGCAGCGCGGAACGCTGCGCGTGGGGCTGGATGCCAGCTTCCCCCCGTTTGAAACGATCAACGAGCAGGGAGAAATTGTCGGTCTGGATGTCGATATCGCTCAGGCGGTGGCCGCTGATTTAGGGGTCGAGCTGGAGTTGGTTAACATTGGGTTCGATGGCTTGTATGACGCTCTCCTGGCCCGCCGCGCCGACCTGGTAATTTCCGGTCTACCTTACGATCCGCGCTGGACGCAGGATGTGGCCTACACCCGCAACTACTTCAACGCCGGTCAGGTCTTGGTCACATCGACGACGGAATTGACAATTGAGGGGCCGGAGGATATGGCCGGGCGAATCGTGGCAGTCGAATGGGGCAGCCAGGCCGATATGGAAGGGCGACGTCTGGCAAAGGAGATGGCGGGGATGACGTTACAACGCTACCCTTCGGCGGCCGAGGCCCTAGAGGCGGTTCTCAACGACCAGGCGGATGCCGCCATTGTCGATGGGGTGAGCGCCGTAGCCGCCACTGGGCGGGGTTTGCGGCTGGTCACTTACTTGACCGATGAATGGTACGCCGCCGCCGTTCACATCGACAGCCGCGAATTATTGGACGTGGTTAATCAAACCC
>JAGRBZ010001033.1 GCA_020433805.1 Anaerolineae bacterium | reverse complement strand
TCATTCCGTGTTTTGTCACCTGAATTTCTCGCGAAACCCAACTATCTGGGCGATGGCATTCCGAATTGACCCATTCAACCCAACCTACATTTACAAACTACTTTTAGCCACGAATGACACGAATTCTCACTAATCTTTCCCCACTTTTCGAGCCAATTCGTGAAATTCGTGGCTACATTTTTTAGTCTAGCGGATTAATGGTGTAAATCTGGCCTTAATAAAACCTGGTCGTTTTTTTCTTAGCCTTAGCCTTAGCCTTAGCCTGTTAGTAGAGCCATGGCGCTACTAAATAACAGTATAAACTCCACAAACTCCACAAACTCCACAAACTCCACAAACTCTACAACTTACTCTCACCATTCACGCTTAACACCACCTCACCGGTTCCATTGAGGTTGAGGTCGCCGTTAGTGGTTGTAGTTTCGGCCCCATTGGTCGAAGCGGCCTCTTCAATGGCTTCGGCCTCTTCTTTGGCGGTGCGGGCGGAGCGTTTGACGACTTTATAGCCCCAATCTTCCAGATCACGAGTGATCTTAAACTTGAAACGGCGCGAGATCAGGAACGCCCCGGCCGCGCGCAAATGATCGACCATTTGCTTGGACAGTTCCAGACTGGCCTCGTTACTTTTCTTGCGGCCCCGGTG
>JAGRBZ010001032.1 GCA_020433805.1 Anaerolineae bacterium | reverse complement strand
AGCGCCTCGGTCAGCTTGTTTATGGTTTGCTCGGTCGGGTCGCCGGAGGGGACCATGACCCAGACCGCACGCGGGGCGGCTAACTTCGCGGCCACCTCCGCCAGCGTCGCCGCACCCTCGGCTCCGTTGGCCTCGGCGCTACGGATGGCGTCGGCGCTCAAATCATAGGCCACCACCCGATGCCCACCTTTCAGCAAACGGGTTGTCATATTGGCTCCCATTTTTCCCAAGCCGATCATTGCAATGTCCATTCAGTTTTCTCCTTTGAGTTTATTGAGTTTATTGAGTTTGTGGAGTTTGTGGAGTTTGTGGAGTTAGTTAGTTGGTTGGTTGGTTGGTGTTTCACTCCAATCTCTATCTCCATCTCTGTCTCCACTCTCCATCCCCCTCTCTATCTCTATCTCCTATCTCTATCTTCATCTATAGTCTGAACATTCCACGCCGTCAGCCCCGTGGCATTCTCGACCAGTTCGAAGCGGACGGGGGCGCCGGGCCGGAGGGTGCGGTAGCCGTGGCCGGGGATGGCCGTGAAGTTGAAAAAGATCGCCTGGCCCCCGGCATCGATCAGACCGTTGCCGCCGGCCAGATCGAACTCGACCACGACGCCCTTGACGACGGGCCGGCGGCTGGCCCCGAGCGGCGG
>JAGRBZ010001031.1 GCA_020433805.1 Anaerolineae bacterium | reverse complement strand
GCACCCATATACTTAATTACGCCAAACGCAATGGCAGAGGTGGCCAGGACGGCTGATAACCCCAAAGCCGCAGCCACAACATGACATAATCCACCCACTGTGGTCCCCAACGTCGAGGCGATACCCTCACTGCGCCCACCCTTGATACTACGTGTCAACACATAAAACATACCCGGCCCCGGCGTAATACTCAAAATAAACGCGGCCATTAGAAAGACGCCAAAAGTCGTTATATCCGGCATTGTCACTCTCCGTGTTTTGTAAGGATGTCCCGAAACAGTATATGCACCTCTAAAATTTAAGAAAGTTTTGGTCCTAAAGTACTACCCAACCCGAACAAATGTTTTGTTTTTATGTTATACTCAGTGGACGGCAGCATCCTGAGTCGGCGCAATTGCATCGAAGCCATGCTTGAGCTTATCGAAGGGGATGCATCGCCGTTGATTAATACGATAGATGCGTTTTGGGGAAAACTATTTTCACTTGTCTGGGAGGGCTGTGATGACAAGACGCCGGCGAAAGCGGAGAACGGTGCGGTCGGGGTATCCGGCAACCGTGCCTAAAAAACAACCTAAACCTCAAGAGTCTGACTTGGAGTATCAAAAATTGCTCATCCGGCAGCGCATTCTGATCTTGCTTATTG
>JAGRBZ010001030.1 GCA_020433805.1 Anaerolineae bacterium | reverse complement strand
GATGTGACCAAGCCGCAGGTTATCGCCCTGACTCAATGGCTGGCCTCGACTCGCCGTAATCTTATCCCGTCCTTCATTATAGAGCGACCCCCCTCAGCGGAACTACGCCCTGATCAGATCGATCCGTTTAACTACACCGAAGTTAGCCCCGCGCTGGAAAATCTGGTACAAGCCAATCACAGCAACCCCGCCCTCCGCCGCTCAGAATATAAGCGTTGGCAAATGGGCGTCATCCTCAAAGTCAGCGACAAAGCCTTTGGCACAGGTCGTCTCATGCCCATCACCCGCCGCTGAACGATCACGGCCATTAAGTTAGTAGCATCCCGAGTAGGTGAGCGGAGCAAAATTGTATCGAGGGGTGCGGGTTTGGCTTACAACCTCGTCGAAGCCGCACCCCTCGATACGCGCTACACTCCGTTCCGCGCTACTCGGGATGCTTTCACTGTTTAACTTCATGCTAGTGACTCCCTAAACTCTATAAACTCCCCAAACTGTGCAAACTTGCTGTCGTGGAACGCGCTTTGGATCGCTTTTCGGCTATATCCGTGGAACGATGGTTCGGTATAGTAGAGCTATAACCTAAAGGAGCGATCAATGAAACTCAAAACCTTACTCTACCTGGTAACGCTAGCCTTGTTATGGGG
>JAGRBZ010001029.1 GCA_020433805.1 Anaerolineae bacterium | reverse complement strand
CCAGAGCGCGCGAATGTTGCTCGCAAAGCCTTGCGGAGCCAGGGTCGTCATGCCGCCGCCTTCCTGGCGAGCGACCGGTCGATCGCTTCAATCTGCCTTGCGAGATTGGGAAACGAGAAACTGGCCAGTCTTTTTACACCATAGTCAGTGAAGGTCTTCTGCCGCTGCTTGTCAGTGAGCAGCGCGCCTATCGCCGATGCCATCGCCGCGCTGTCAAGCGGGTCGAAATAGGCAGCCTGGCCCTCGGTCAATTCACGGAAAACGGCGATGTCACTGCAGGCTAACGGGCGGCTGGCGGCCATGGCCTCGATCACCGGGATGCCGAAGCCTTCATAGGTCGAAGGGAAGACCACCATGCAACTGAGCGCGTAGATTGCAGCCAGCTCCTCATCGTTGACATCGTGCAGCAGGCAAACCCGCCCTTCGAGGCCCAGACAGCGAATCCGGGCCGCGATCCCCTTGCCCTCACCGCTTTCGTTGCCGACGATCACTAGGCCAAGCTCGCCGTAACGCTCTGCGAGCAGGGCAAAGGCCTCGATCAGCCTTGCGTAGTTCTTGCGCGTTTCGAGATGGCCGACCGCCAGCAGGAACCGCTGAGGCAGATCAAGCCGCTTGCGCACCTCCTCGATGTCTCCCGGCGCTTC
>JAGRBZ010001028.1 GCA_020433805.1 Anaerolineae bacterium | reverse complement strand
TGATTGATGACGATCGGTACCCGTTGTCGCCAGGCGAAGCACCCGAGATGCGCCGGGTCCGTTTTAGGACGCTCGGCTGCTGGCCTCTGACGGCGGCGATCGATAGCGAGGCTGACACTATCGAGGCTGTCATCGCCGAGACATTCGCGGCCCGCAGCTCGGAACGTCAGGGCCGGCTCATCGACATCGACCAACCTGGGTCCATGGAGCGCAAGAAGCAGGAGGGGTATTTTTGAAGAGCCGACCAGACCCTCGCAGCGTCGGCGCATTCTTGTCTCACCGCAGCGAAAAATACACGCTGCGTTTTGTCACCTGCGGCAGCGTCGATGACGGCAAGAGCACACTCATCGGCCGGCTGCTTTATGACAAAAAGAACGTTTTTGAAGACCAACTCAGATCGCTCGACCAAGATTCTCGTCTTTATGGCACACAGGGCGGAAATCGTGACTTCGCACTACTGGTAGATGGCTTGCAGGCAGAGCGCGAGCAAGGCATCACTATTGACGTTGCCTATCGGTTCTTTTCAAGCGAAAAGCGACGATTTATTGTCGCGGACGCGCCGGGTCATGAACAATACACTCGAAACATGGCGACGGCTGCTTCCACCGCCGAACTGGCCGTCATATTAATCGATGCGCGCAAGG
>JAGRBZ010000102.1 GCA_020433805.1 Anaerolineae bacterium | reverse complement strand
AAGGCGGCACTTGAACGGGGAGTAACGGCGGTGAGTGCGGGCAACCACGCTATTGCTGTGGCCTATGCCGCGCAGCAAGTGGGCACAACAGCCAAGGTCGTTATGGTGAGCACGGCTAATCCGGCGCGAGTAGAAGCCTGCCGGGCTTATGGGGGCGAGGTAATCTTGGTTGATGGGGTACACAAAGCCTTTGATCGAGTCAAGCTGATTGAAAGCGAGGAAGGGCGCACGTTTGTCCATCCTTATGAAGGGCCGCTGACGGCGTTGGGCACAGCAACTGTGGGCCTGGAACTGTGTCGTCAGGTGTCTGATCTCGATGCCGTTATCGTACCGATTGGCGGTGGAGGCTTATGCGCGGGCATTTCAACGGCAGTCAAGTTGCTTCAACCAAAATGTCAGGTCTTCGGCGTAGAGCCGGAGGGGGCTGACAGTATGCATCGCAGTTTTGCCGCAGGTGAACCACAAGCTATCGATAAAGTACGGACGATAGCGGACAGTCTCGGTGCGCCGCGGGCCGAGCCATACAGTTTTGAGCTTTGTCGACAAAATGTGGATGATCTGGTATTAATTAGTGACGATGCTATGCGTCGGGCGATGGCGTTGATTTTTCAGGGGGTCAAGTTAGCTGTCGAACCGGCCGGCGCAGCCGCAACAGCCGCTTTATGGGGTCCGTTATTGGAAAGGTTGCGTGGAAAACGAGTCGGCGTGATTGTATGCGGCAGCAATGTCGATGTGGCCGGTTTTGCCAATCAGCTTCAAAAAGTAGGTACCTAATCTTGTACGGTTACGCCAAATTGACTTGGATTGAGATCATTCGGCCATTTAGTAGCTCTATTACAGCTAGCTTCACTAAGGTTCGTATGACTAAGATCGGCTCTGGTTAAATCGGCTCCATGCAGTTTGACCCAACGGAGATCGGCATTACTCAAATCAGCCTGCGTAAGATCGGCATTGGTTAGGTCTGCCCAGCGCAGTTCCGAGCCACTCAGGTCGGACATACTGAGATTAGCTCCTGTAAAGTTAGCCCAGCGTAGATCAGCTTTACTGAGATCGACCATAATTAAATTGGCGTTATTAAGATAAGAGCCACTGATTTCCGACTTACTCAGGTTGGCGCGGCTTAAGTTCGCTTCGCTAAGGTTAGCCGTATTGAGGTTGGCATTCCGCATGTCTACTTCACTCAGAATGGCCCGTTTGCAGTTAGCACGACTTAAATTTACTTCTCGCAAATCGGCACCACGAAAATCGGCATCACCTAAATTAGCACCACGTAGATCAGCCCGTTGTAAAATAGCTTCGCTTAAGTTTGCCTCACTTAAAATAGCACTGTTTAAGATAACATTATCTAACTTAGCACGGCTCAAATCAGACTCGCTCAAATCTGCGGCAGTAAGATCAGCTTCTGATAGATCAATACCACTTAAATAAGCTTTGCGGAGTCGTACTTCAACAAGGCTAGGCGTTTCTTTTCTTTCTTGAGCCACGCGAATGATTTTTTCTACATCTTTACGCGTTAAAATATTCATGATAGCAGTTTGTTCGCTTTCTCACTATATTTGTGAAATAGGATCTTGATGCTGCAAAGGTTGTTGAGCTACTATTTATGATAGAATAGAATCACAAAAAAGTGTAGGAGACGGTGTCGTTTTTAGGGGGATGGCTGGTATAGCTTTCTAGTTGCTCTCTTCTGCTGCCGGAATAGGGACCGATTCGCCCGTGTGAGCCGCAATCCATGGAATAAGCAAATTTTTGGCCGTATCAGCCGGAATAGAGAAGGCAATACCTTCAGCGATACCACGCTCTTCGCTTTCGCGGATGATAAAGGTGTTGATCCCGATGACTTTACCTTCAAGGTTAATGAGCGGCCCACCGGAGCTGCCCCGGTTGATAGCAGCATCCGTTTGAATGAGGCCATCAATAACAAATTTATCGATCTCTAAAGCGCGGTTTAGGCCGCTTACTATCCCAAAGCTTACCGAATTTGGAAAGTCGCCCAACGGGCTACCAATCGCATAGACAACCTGTCCCAAACGGATTTTATGAGAGTTACCCCACTCAATCGTTGGTAAATCGGTGGCATCAACTTTCACAATGGCTAAATCTTCAGCAGGATTGGCCGCAATAAGCGCAGCCGCTAGCTCGCGACCATCAGAGAGCGTTACCTTGAGCTGGCCGGGAACATCAACCACATGATTGTTGGTAGCAATATAGCCCCGCGAGTCGATGATTACGCCAGAACCAACAACACGACCTTCATCAAGAATACTTTGAGGAACTATATTATTTTTCTGCTGGTTGATAACCGTTACGACCGAAGGGATAACATGATCAATGACATCTTCAACCGCCGGGGTAACAATCGGTTCCGGCGGTGGTGTAGGAGAAGGGACGGCGGTATCTACCGGAATTGGTGTTGGCGTAAAAGATGGAGTAGGCGTATGGGCTGCGCCAGCCAGGGCAGATCCTTCGGAACTGGTAAACCACAATAACAATCCCCCACCAACAACCCCTCCTAAAATTCCCCCTACAACAAAGGCAACACTAAGCAAAGAGACAAATAAACAGCCATTAGAGCCATCCAAAAACAAGGGATCAGTTTTTAATGACTTTTTTCGTTTCGCTGATTTCTTTGTTTTCGTTGTGGTCTGTTTATCGAGTAACTCTACAATTTTGTCGCCTTTGTTGACAATTGACTCACCATAGGTGCTGGTATATCGAGCCCGAGCAATATTGATGGGGGTATTGATGGGATCACCCGTCGGTGATGATTGGGGCGATTTTTCTGATGAGGATGGCTCGTGTTGGCTCATAATCTACCAAGTGCGCTAAGGTAAAATTTCTATTCCGTGACCCGATGTGACCTGACCAACAGCCCAAGCCCGCTGGTCGTTCGCCAGGCAAATGTTATTGAAGTCATCCCAATATGCAGGGGGAAGGGCGATGAGCAAGCCTCCTGATGTTTGAGGATCCCACAATATCATTTGCTGGGCGTCGGTTAATGATGAAGCAAAAACAACATCTTTTTCAAAGTAAAGCTTATTATTGGCTGCCCCACCTGGAAAAACAAAATCAGCAGCATATTGTTCTACACCGTCCAGCAGAGGCAATTGATTCATTTCAAAAACAAATTTTTGTTCGGAAGCTAAGGCCATTTCCAAACCATGTCCTAATAAGCCAAACCCGGTAATGTCGGTAACGGCCTTAATGCCGCCGATAGCCTGCGCAGCCTGTGCCGCAGCTCGATTGAGTTGCTTCATTGAGGCGACCATTTTTTCGACGTGATCCGCCTCGGCGATGCCACGCTTGAGTGCCGTACTTATTGTGCCCGTGCCCAACGGTTTGGTCAGTACCAAAATGTCGCCGGGATTGGCTCCGCCTTTGGTAAAGTAGCGATCCGGATGCACAATGCCGGTTACGGCCAAACCATACTTTGGCTCATCATCAGTTACGGTATGGCCACCGGCAATAACCGCACCCGCTTCGATAACTTTCTCCGCACCGCCTCGCAAAATCTCGGTTACAATTTCAGGGTCCAGTTTGGCCGGAAAAGCGCCCACATTGAGCGCAAACGTTACCTCGCCGCCCATGGCGTAAACATCGCTCATCGAGTTGGCAGCGGCAATCGCTCCATAATCGTAGGGATCATCGACAACCGGCGTAAAAAAATCGATGGTGTTGATGATGGCTTGTTCATCATTGAGCTTATAGATAGCAGCGTCATCCGCCACACCCAAGCCAACTAACAACTGAGGATGACCGTTGCCGCTAAATAGGTTTTTTAGTGGTCGCAACACGTGCGACAAGACCTCCGGGGCCATTTTGCTGGCTCAACCAGCACATTTGGCCATCGCGGTCAACTTAATTGGCTCGCGGCTCACGGTTCCTCCTGAGGGCTATCATCTTATTCTATTTTACCCTATTCTGAGGGGATAGCAAACATTTTAAGGTTTACAGAGGTTAAATTGTTCGCTTGGCCGGGGGAAGAACATAGGTAGAGGTTGTTTTAGAAGACTTATAAAGGAGGATCTTCTATTTAATCGTAATAGGCAGATAGAGTTGTTGGCCATTAAGAAGTAGCTTTGCTGTTGTTGTTTGAACCATACCCCCACCTGTGGCCGTGAAAGGTATTGTATACCACACTCCCGATGAGAATGAGGAAGGGTGGTTATCGGTGAGGGTGAGCGTTGCTTGACTACCCGATGAAGTAGCCGTTAAGGGAGATAGCGTCAAGTCTAAATCAGGAGCAGGTGCAGCTACATCAAGGGTAATGATGGGGTTAAATTCGTCACTGTGATGAATAAGAACGGTGTACGTTGTTACATCACCCGGTTTGATATGTTGGACAGCAGGTGTAACATCCATGATGAATGCCGGCTCGCCCCACGTTATTTTTAATGTTGGACGGGCTGCTGCGTTCCAGTCACCCGTTTCTGCCGAAACAAAATATTTACCGCTATGATAAGCCCAATCGGCTTCATACAAAGCCAGGTGTAAGGGTGTTCCGTTTTTATAGGCCTCGGCCACAGCATAACTAACATCCCATACCGTGGGAACACCAGGCCAGCCCGGAAAATCTTGTATGACATCAACTTCTGCTGCGGCTACGTTTTCCACAGCCAATGGCGCATTATTCCATGTTATCGAAGACTCATCCCAGGCGTCTTTGACCGTTAGTACCTGCATCAGAGAGGGCTTTGCTTGAGAAGGGTTTGAGCCGCCAAATTGGTGTAATATTAGTTCGGCCGAAATAATCTTTTTATGCTCCGGTAGTTTATCAAGAGGAAAAGAAACATACATTTTAGAGAAGCAGGGCCAGTCAGCAACATCGCCCTGGTTTTGAATGTTGAGATGATCAGAGCCGGCATAGTTGGCATCTCCCCAGCCGTTGAAAAAATTGGGGGCGTAAGTATCGCCGCAGACCGTATCGCCGCCGATATGGGCATCGGTTACTATAGCGCCATCCCGTTTATGACGGATTGTTGTTGTCCCTTCGACTGTCGCTGAAGGAGGCGTGTAGGTAGGCATACCAAAAGCCAATTCGCCCCAGGTATTTGGTAAATTTTTATCGAGTGTCTCCGGCCAGTTTTTATCAGCAATCGTTGTGTCACCGTTACGGTCTTGATCATGCAAGACCATACCCATACCCCAAATGCTACCTTTTGGTGGTGGCCCCGACAAACCTAAGCTGGAAAACGGGATAGTAATCGTAGAGACCCACCCCCGGTCATCAGTGTCGTCGTTGGGGGCATTGCCTCGCCAGTTGGTGGTTGTCGCATAGGGTAGCGTAATCGCCGCCCAATTAGCATGATTACCTTGATAAACAGCTTGATAATTGTTACGTGCTTCCCACCAGTTAAGCTGCGTCGTGAACTGGTAATCATCCGTATCAGGAGTACTGCCGCCATTGTGGTTAAGGTCTAAATAAAGCGTGACGGCGTCTCCCTCAGTTAAAGCAGCGGGGTTAGGATTACTGGCAAGGCTGGTATTGTACCATAAACGCCGATCAAAGGTTGAAGTCCGGATCTGCAAACTTTCGTCGTTGTAGCCAACGCGAACATCAACATAATTGTTGGTATTATCGACTTGGCCGAACCAGAAAACAGACATATTTGAATAACCCATGTCTCCATTAAAGTAGGCAGCATTGACTCGTCGGGTGGGTGTATTTGCTTGGGCTAACTGGGGTTCCGGGTCAATCCAGACAGATAACAGCCCCGTGATTAACGTGAATCCGATTATCAAGCGGAATAATAACGGGGGTAGAAAAACATTCTTCATAATTCCTCTAACGGTTCTCGATGAATACGTCATAGTATAAATGGCTTGTCACCGATGATGGAACCGTAAGATACGCCTGTTTTTATCGATATGTTCCCGTACTTATTACTTGAAAAAGGGCTTAACCTCACTAATTTTCTAGAGGCGGTTGATTAGGGCGTTATTATGTCAGCATTGATAGGCCTACTGGGCTGTCTCTACCCAAATACGATGCCCGTCCGTGATAAGTTCGATGGTGCTACGCTCATCGGTGCGTAATACTGTCAGACCATGCGCTACATAGCGCTCTAGCACCTCCGGCGATGGATGGCCAAAACGATTGTCTTTACCCACAGGAATGATAACCAACTGTGGGTTGACCGTATTAAGAAACATCTCGGTCGATGACGTTTTGCTACCGTGGTGCGGGCTTTTGAGAACGGTAGCTTGCAATGGTGCGTCAATCTGCACCAATTTCTGCTCAATCGGTGCTTCGATATCGCCGGGGAAGAGGAAACTAACCTGTCCCAACTGCAGATGAAGAACAATTGAGTGGTTGTTTGGTTCATCGATGTGCTCCGTCGCCGGGCCGGGGCTGAGGATGGTAGCGATCACATCCCCACCCAAATGGAGCGGCATATTCGTTTGCGCTACAACCGGCACTAGCTGCGCCTCACGCAATTCCGCCTCCCAGGTTCGATAGAGCTGGCTGGTCCCCTCTACATCAGCTACTAAGGCACGTTCTACCGTGTAGCGGTCGAGCAGCGAAACCAACCCGCCCAGGTGATCGGCGTCGGGGTGGGTGTTGATGACCAATTCCAGTGTGCGATCCCAAAACGGCATTTCCTGCCCCAAACGCCAATTTAGATCGGTGGGCGACGGGCCGCCATCAATCAGAATTTGGTCGCCTTCCGGTAAAGTGATCAAGATAGCATCGCCCTGCCCCACATCTAAGAAGGCGACGTGCAAATAACCATCGGGCAACGATAAAACAGCCAACCAGGTCAGCAGTGTAGCGGCTCCCAAACCGCCTAACCACAACCGCGTTTGCAGCGACCCAATCTCCGGAAGTTGAATGTGGAGACGATTATTCTCCTCGGTTTGGAATGGTTGGTTCGCCGCCCAGATACCGGCGGCGATGGCCGCGTACAACAGGATCAGCAGCCAAAAGGGAAACGTCCCCAGATCAAGCGAGGCAAAGGGGAGTTGCGCTGTCTGTTCGACAATCCAAACCGACCAAGCCAGAGGCAGCCAAACTAACCAGCTTAGCAGTTGTCCCAACGACAGCCAAACCATCCCTGCCAGCGTGGCAATCCCCCCTACCACCATAATCGGTGGCTGAACCGGCAAGATGAGCAAGTTAGAGAGAAGCGAAACCAGCGAAAACCGGCCAAAGTGATAAACAATGAGCGGCCCGGTAATGATTTGGGCCGCGAGGGTGACGATCAGCAGTTCGTTGAGCAGCGCCATCAACAAACCTACATGTTCCGTTTTGAGCCGTCGTTTGAGAAAACCGAAGGTCAGGCGTTCGAGTGGTGAAACGAGCACAATTAGCCCCAGAGTCGCTACGAAACTGAGTTGAAAGCCAACATCCCACAGAATAAGCGGGTTTATGAGTGACAAGACTAAACCGGAGAAGATGAGCGAATTTAAGGCCAACCCCGGACGCCCCACCCAGATAGCTAATACCCACACGATGCCCATCACCGCTGCTCGACTTACCGCTGCATCGGCTCCGACCAGTAATGTATAGATTATCACCCCGATGATGGCCAATGGCGGTGCGTATCGCTTGCCCACCAGCCGCTGACCGAGCAGCATAAAGATGCCGGCAATAAGCGAGATATTGCTGCCGGAAATGACGATAATGTGGGACGTGCCGGTCAGATTGAAGGCGTCATAGAGTCCTTGGGGAATCCCTGTTTCGATACCCAACAAAATGCCGTTCAAAAGCGAGGCGTAAGGTTCGGCCATCATCCGATTGATGGTTTGTGAGGCGTGGTGCTTGAATGTGAGCAGTGCTGTCCAAAACGGATGACCTTGTCCCGACTCGACGAGCATAATTTGAGGACGGCGAACCATCGAGTAGATACCAAAGCGAGCCAGATAATCGGCGTATGAGAAATCTTCGAAGATGGGAGGGGTTTCCGGTTTACCGGTAATAATCAACCGATCACCATAAAAGCGTTCGGGGTAGCGGGGGGCGCGAACAAGAAGGAGGCCTTGACCCTTTTCGGCAAAGTCTTTGCCTTCAATCGCTTCGACTCGCACACGCAGATTAATGTGGTAGTCACGCACATCCGGCTCATCGATAACTAGCCCGGTGATTTTGAGAGGCGTTTCCGTATCATTGTAAAACGCTATGTGGGCAGGATTGAACGTGGGCTGAAAGAAAGTCAAACGAAATGCCCCGGCAATTAAAACCAGAGCAAGGAGCACACGTGATTTAATACGTAAGTCATGCCGGTATAGGAACAAAGCCACAAGGGTAATTACGCCGGCTAAGGCCACTATCGGCCAGGGTAAATTGAGCCAGCGAGCCAGAGCGATACCTATAATCCAGGCGATTCCAAGTCGTGATAAAAGAGGCACAAGACAATCTCCCGATAGAAGATTTTATCATAGCCGGGAAAAGAAGGTCAACCTCAGGTTTGTAACTCAACCGTAACTGAGAAGTAACTGATATGCAACCCTTATACGCTATACTCATTTCATAAAATAAAAATTACTTTTTGTTATATATTACTTAGGGAGAATAACAATGAACGCAGTAAACAACTATGTAGATGTCAGCAAAAAATGGTTTGATTTTCAAGTGAAAACGGGCCAAGATTTATTTGAAGCGTTGAGAAACGTAAATGAAATTAACCCCGGCTTGGTTTGGAATACATCGGTTGCAGCTTCAGAAGCATCGGTTCAGGAAACCTTAAATGCTGAAGTAGCCGGTGCTCAGATTGTGTTTGATGAAGTTGCCGCTGTTGGTAACCTGCCTGCGCCCGCTGTTGAGTTGGTTAAGCAAATGCAAGGTCTAACCGGTCAATTCACCGACACGCAGCGTGCCTTCGTTGAAAATTGGTTTAACTTGCTCAAGCAGGTCAATTTCAACTAATTTTCATAAACAGCATCCAAATTTACCGAAAATTGAATTCTACATTGCCTAGACAAAAAAGCTGACCTTACCATTAAGGCCGGCTTTTTTGTTTGTAAGCGTTCAGCCGATAGCCGACGGTAGCACAACATTAAACCGTGGAGAGAGGTAAAGAACCCAGATTTTTGCCTAAATTGTAAGCATGGTGTCCGATTGAGCACCAAATAGAACCCTTTGCGGGTCTCATGTTCAAGAAAAACCTGGGTTCTCATGCTACCACGATTGTGTGCAGAGCTACCTAGCCGGCAGATGTCGGCTTTTTTCATCAAATTGCGAACTACAGTGCAAACAATCATGGCTCAAATGTTGTCTTTTCTAATAAAACTGACTGCTGAAAGCTGATAGCAAAACGCTTACCTTCAATTTTGTATCCACAAATTATTGAATTTTGTCGATGGATACTCTATAATCTGGATTATGTTAGAGAAGTTGATTAAACGTGGTCCGGGACAAACAGTAGCCTTCATTGCCCGGCCGGAGGCAAACCTTCTGGCCGAAACGATGGTGTCTTTTGCCAATGCTGACGGCGGCACCATCTTGCTTGGTGTCAACGACGATGGGCAAGTCATCGACTATTTGATGGATGATGATGTCGAAGGCGAACTGGTGCGGGCTATGGTTATGTGCCGTCCGCCGGTGGTAACCGAATGGGAGCAGCACGAATTTCCCGATGGGGTTGTTGTCGCCTTAAAGGTGGCTCGCAGCCCGGAACTGCACGCGTTGGTCGATGGCCGGGTGCTGATCCGGCAGGGCGGCCAAAATCGACCTCCCAGTGGCGAAGTAATTCGTCATTTGGCCGCTACCAAATCGAGTGGTGATTTTGAGGCTGAGCCGGTTCCCGGTGCAACACTGGTCGATCTAGATAAGAATTTGCTGGACGAATACCTTCGCCTGCGGCAAGAGCGCGGCAGCCGAACGCTGCATGGGAATTTACAAGATCATCTCGTTGAAATTGGGGCGATGCTGGAAGATGGCACACCCACGGTAGCCGGAATATTGCTCTTTGGAAAATCGCCGCAATCTTTTCTGCCGCAAAGTGGCATTATTTTTGTAAAGTTTTTGGGCAAAGATGCTCGCGGACGAGATGGATTGGCCGGTTACGGCCGGCGCGTTGAAATCGATGGGTCGTTAGCCAAGATGATTGAGCGCGCCTGGAACGTCATTCGCGAAGAGATGCGTGTTGAAGCTGTGGTTACGGGACTGCGCCGTAAAGAGATGGTGGAATATCCGGCCTTTGCCGTGCGTGAAGCCCTGGTTAATTCTGTGTGCCATCGCGATTACCGACTGAGCGGACGGAAGGTTGAAATTCGCATGTACAGCGACCGCCTAGAGGTTATCAGCCCCGGCGGGTTGCCCGGTTACATTACCCTTGATAACATTGTCGAAGAACATTTCTCGCGCAATCCAAGAGTGGTATCAGGGTTGTTCCAATGGGGATACATTGAAGAGCTAGGCTTAGGCATCGACCGTATGATTGAAGAGATGTTAGAAAACGGTCACACCGCCCCCGATTTTGAAGCCAAGCCTTATTCCTTCACCGTACGCCTCCACAACACGCGCGAGCGCGAACCGGCTGCTAAACGTTGGTCGACG
Organism: Anaerolineae bacterium; assembly: GCA_020433805.1. Taxonomy (GTDB): domain Bacteria; phylum Chloroflexota; class Anaerolineae; order 4572-78; family J111; genus JAGRBY01. Next base: position 11,326 of record JAGRBZ010000102.1, on the reverse strand, counting down.
AACATGAACGAACGCCAGATGCGGGCCATGAGCTACGTCGAGCAAAACGGCCGCATCACCAATCGCGACTACCGGCAGCTTTGCCCCGATGTCAATCCCGAAACAATCCGCCTCGATTTGGTCGATCTGGTGGATAAGGGATTATTGCTCAAGATTGGGGATAAAAAGGGGACTTACTATATCCTGAAATAAAGAGGCCAGCAAAGTGCGATCATCAGACGGTTCGTTGGGAGTCAAGCCAAACCAAGATTTCTTGAGCAAACTGAGGAAAAGTTTTCAATCCCTTTTGAAAATTCTGAGCTACGTTAGCAATATCAATTCCTAAATAACGATGCACGAGAATATTACGAAACCCACCCAGCCCTCTTAGTTGGTTATAAAGCGAGTCAGAGATAACTTTATTCTCATTTAGCTTTTCAAGACTGTCCTCATAAGTTTCTGAGTAAACGCTATAGTGCGCTGCCAAAATATGATCCGTTACATCAAAAATAATTTCAGCCGCAGCAATTAAACCACGTTCAATAATCCAGCGCTGACTCAAATCTTGACGCAACTCCGTTTCATCGACAGATCGATATTTATTCAGCTCGGTCAAAATCGTATCGAACTCTTTTAGCCGCTCGATGATGATAGTTCGTTTAACGACCATTCCAACAACCGTTCACGTAGAGTCATTTCTTGCCGCCGCCTCATCCAGGCTGTGTCTTTGTAAACCCTCAGCGTTTCCAACTCGAAGTCGAGTTGAGAATGCTCATTGTCTGCAAAAATGAGACGCCCCGTACGAATAATTTCAAATCGCACGGCTGGAGAGGCAGTCTTTAAATCAACTAAATCAATTCGTTCTGTACCCAACGCTTCAGTAAGCGTTAAATACAAATCTAGCTCAATTTCCTGTTTACTCAAAATAGCTAGGTCAACATCATGCCCCGACTCATCGCGAGCCAATGAGCCAAAAAGATAAGCCAACTGAACTTGGTTTTGTTTAAGAAGTGGCTGGAGCTGTGCCAGCCGAAGATCGATATCTCCTGGAAGCGGTTTGAATTTTTGCCAACGTTCAACATTACTCACGAAAATATCCTTTGTGTAAGTATTGGTAATTTTACCTCTACAGAAAATTAAAGCAACCAACCATCACAAATGAATCAGAAAAGCCCCAGTTCCATATGGAACTGGGGCTTTTTTATGCTTAATCTACGACTCGAGCATCTTCATTTCGTAAATGGGCACATCGATGCGTATATACTTCGCTGCAACCCAGCCGCTCCCGCCATTCGGCAAGCCGACTTTGTACCAGCGTCCGCTAACGTCGCGACCGTAAACCGTAACTTGTTTGCCCTGCCCTAACCGGTCAACCACCCAGTAGTTAAAACCGGGACCGCTGCGGACATTAAGGCCAGGTACAGTGACGTAGCCGGTGTATGAAGCCGGTGGCTCAGGAATACCTACCTCGGTAACAGGTAACTTCCAGATAGGCAGAGAACTATTAATATACCGGGCTGCTACCCACCCTTTAGAATAATGGGACAGTTGGATTTGCAGCCAGTTACTATCGTGGTTACGACCCAACAATATTACATATTCGCCCTGCCAGAGCGTACCAATAACGGCTTGGTTGTAACCAGGGCCGCCGCGCACGTTAAGTCGCGAAACAGTAACGTATCCACTGGCCTCCGTCGGGATATTAGGTGGGGGTACGGGCGGAACGTTGGCCAAAACCGGCAGATTAGCAATAACATGCCAGGGGGCGTTGACATACGTTGTGTAAACCCAGCCAATCTGACCGTTGCCTAATCGAACACGTAGCCAGGAACTGTCTTCGATTCGGTTCAACATATAAAGAATTTGTCCGTAATACACGCTGGCAACTTTATCAAATGCCGTACTGGGTCCGGAGCGAACGTTAAGATACTGCGTGTTTACGGTACCGCTCGGCTCATAACGAAAGTGCGAGGCCTCAACCTGGCCATCATTAACCTCGGGTTCATCGGCGGCTGCCGTGTGAACCACGCCACTGAGTAGAAGAATACTCAATAGCCCTACCATGAAAAATCGTTTGCTTTTTGACAACATAGAAGTCTCTCCTGATACTATTTTGTTATTAATGTACAAGTCTTCTTATCTTAGAAGACGATGGTTACCCGCATTTGGTTCCCGCTAAAATGTCTTTTTTTGTGAACCAGAGTTAATTTCAGTATACGATTGAATTTTTAACATTACATCCACCAATTGTTGGAAATTTTCGTAGGTCTCGAGACTTAGGACTCAAGTACGGAGAAATGCCATGTCGATTAAAATAGCCTTTTGAAGTTGCCTAGTTTAATAAGTTGTGGAACAATGTTATCATAACATCATCCTTGTAATCATGATGTCTATAGCGGAGATAGTATGGTTAGAACACAAATACAGTTAACTGAGGAACAGTCGCTTATTCTCAAAGCTATTGCTCGTGAAAAAGAGGTTTCTGTGGCTGAAATCATTCGCCAAAGTATTGACAGTTATATTCGCTCTGTCAATCAGGTGACTCTCGCGGAACGCCGGGAAAGAGCCTTGGCGGCAGTAGGTAAATTTATTTCGGATGAAACAGATTTGTCGAATAATCACGATCTTTACCTCTCAGAAGCTTATGAGGACTTCGGCGAGTGAAAGTATTTATCGACACCTCAGCTTTTTTGGCAGTACTAAACCGAAATGACACTAACCACGCTGCTGCTAGCCAAATTTGGATGAGGTTAATTAATGAAGAAGCAACGATCATCTCTACCAATTATGTTATTATCGAAACATTTGCTCTTATACAAAATCGGTTAGGTCTTGAGGCGGTTAAGACATTTGAGGAAGATGTGGTACCCATGGTACAGATAGCGTGGGTAAATCAATCACTCCATCAAGCAGGCGTTGCTGCTTTATTAATAGCTAATCGACGAAAACTTAGCCTGGTCGATTGTATTAGCTTTGAGACAACCCGCCATTTCGGCGTCAAAAAGGTGTTTGCTTTTGATCAACATTTTAGCGAACAGGGTTTTACATGTTTAACTTAGATGGATGGAGGTAATAACAGCAAGTGATTTTGAGGAAGCCCCCTAACTTACAGAGAATCACTCCATTCCTCTGCATTTGACAACAAGCGGAGTTGGCCGCGAACATGCTGCAAAAATTCGCCGGGGCGCTGAATAATGATTTGATCCCCGGTAGGGGTAAAATGCCGGGTATTGAAGGTGATTAAATGGGAACAGTTAGCCTGGATAGCTGCAACTAAAATGGGCAAGTCTTTGGGATCGGCTTGCCCATCAAAATTATGAAGATCGATTACTTTTGGGTCAGAAACAACGGTGAGACAGCGTTTAGCCAATAGATGGAACTCGGCCAAAGCGTTCGGTAGTTTGTTAGTCAGGTTCCGCTCGACCTCAGTCATCACTTGGGCTGACGTAAAGCAGTCTAACAAGGTGATTTCGCCCATGAGGAGAATGACATAACTCGCCCCCTGTGTCGAGGGAGCAGCCGAACCGGCAAAGATAACGTCGGCATCAAGAAATATTTTAGGCCGATTCGTCGCCATCGTTGTAGTTTTCGGTATTATACTGAGCGCGCTGCTCGCGCAAGGTTTGAAGCATTTCTTCAATACTAAAGCCGGCTTCAATGCGAAGCCGCTCTATTTCGTGGGCTATCTCAGGTACCATCGGTGTCATCAATGAGAGAACAAAAACCCCATCTAAATCGACAAGGTTAAATATATCTCCTGTTTTAATATTATATTTGGTCCGCAGATCGGCTGGGAGAGTAAGTGTACCACGCTGCCGGACTTGAACAGTTGTACTCATTATATTATCCTTCGGAATTTCTGCCGTTACTGATTTTCAGAATACCTTCATTGTACCACTAACTTTATTTTTTTTCAAGTGTTTTCTGATCGCCCATTTTTTATTTCTTCCCGGCCAATGACGCCATCGGTCATGTGAATCACCCTATCAGCAAAGTCGGCCATACGTGGATCGTGCGTAACATAGATAACGGTTTTCTCTTGATCTTGGTTCAAGTTGCGTACCAAAGTCATGACCTCAAAGCCCGTTTTCGAGTCGAGATCACCCGTCATTTCATCGCCAATGAGAATGGGAGGATCGTTAGCCAAGGCGCGAGCGATAGCAACCCGCTGCTGCTGGCCGCCGGAGAGTTCACTGGGGTAGTGATCGATGCGGTCACCCAAGCCAACCTGCTCCATAAGCTGTTTAGCGCGATCGCGACGTGGTCGACGACGGAGTTTACCGGCTAAAACCATCGGTGCTTCGACATTTTCCAGGGCGGTAAAGTTGCTTAATAAATTGAAGGTTTGAAAGACAAAGCCCAATTTTTGTAACCGCAGTCGGGCCAACTGCTCCTCTTTCATCGAGACCACATCAGCCCCGTCGATAGCAATATGGCCCCGGCTTGGCTCATCGAGGCCGCCAAGAAGATTGAGCAATGTTGTTTTGCCGGAGCCGCTCGGCCCCATCAAACAGAGCATCTCACCACGCCGCACGTCGATAGAAACACCACGCAAGGCCGGCACGGCTTCTTTTCCCATCAGGTAACTTTTGTGGATATTGTCCACATGAATAATCGTATCAGTCATAGAAAAGATACTTTACCGCATTTGCGCCGGTAGCAAAATTGATGCCCTATAATTGAGAAAAGAGCAGCCTCGCTAAGCGTAGACCAAACTTTTCTAATTTCTATTTTCTTTTTCTGCAACGTGAGGTATTGGGGGACAAACCAATGTTTCATCATTGGTGATGGCTTCATAAAGCTGGCGGGTGGCAGAGGTAGGACTTTCGCCGAACAATTCCTCGAATACCTTGAGACAATCACGATATGTTTTGAGAGCCAACTCTTTTTGACCGTTGCAACGGTGGAAATACATCAAACGGCGATAAACTTCCTCCAGCAGCGGATCTTTCTCCAACGCTTCTTGGCACGCGGCGATAGCCGGGCCGTAGTTCGCGGTTGCCGCATAGGCATCAGCCAGGAGGGTAAGAAGCGTGTAAAATTCGCTAACTACCTCGCGGCGGGTGTCGATGACCCAATCGATGTTTCGATCTTCGGCCAAGAAATCGCCTTTGTACAGGGTTCGGCCCGCTTCAAAATGCTCGATAGCGGCGGCCCACTGTTGCTGCGCCATCAACTGGCGACCCTGTTTAAGCTCCTGACGGAATTCCATTAAATCCCAGGATACGGCATCGTCAACATCAAAGTAATAGCCGTTGGCTTCACGGAAAATAAAGTTGGAGTGGCGGGCTTCAATATCCGGTTCCAGTGTGAGACGAATACTATTAATGAGTGGCAAGAGTTTTTTACTGGCGCTATCACCGTTATCGAGAGGCCATAGATGTGCTTTGAATTCATCAACCGTAACCGCCCGATCGCCTCTGGCCCGTCGCGCTAAAAGCAGCTTTATCGCTTCTTCGGCGCTTGGACTCTCCCAAATGCCGATGGCACTACCATCGCGCCAGATCTGAAACTGGCCCAACGTTTGAAGGCGCAGTGCCGGAAGTTTTGCAGCCTGGGCAATAGCCTCTTCAATCGCTTGGGGGGTGAAATGTTGCTTTTCAATAAAACCGATAACCGGATATTTCGTCAGTAAATCGGCTACGTCGCTGGGGCCGGCACGCCCGCTCAGGACAACTACTTTGGTTTTGGGGTGGTTTTCAACCAGGTAGTCGAGCAGCAGCCAGCCTTCATTTGAGCGTAGCGGTAAATCCGTAGCCTGAAGTTTCAAATCCAAGATAACCAGGTGGAAGCCTTCTTGATCTAAATGGGCCAGCGCCTCCGGTGCAGTCTCGGCTACACGCCAGAAGCAATCCCGGCCGGCCAAAACTGTAGACACAATTTCTTGCCAGTCTTTTCGATTTTCGACCAACAATACTCGGGGACGTCCCCTTGCTTTCTCCGGCGGCGGTGGCATCATCATTGAGCTGGAGGCCGGCACTGCCGAAGTTGCGGTTTTGCTGCTTGGTGTATCCTTGGGAAGTGAATCGCCAATCAATTTATCAACAAGTGTATAGAATTGGGAAGGATCCCAACTTTCTTTAAACATGACCGGCGCATCGGGGTCGAGATGCTGCAAGCTAATCGTCATGTCATGCGTAAGCGACCCGGTGAGAACGATTATGGGAATTTCCGGCTGGGTTTCGCGAATTTTTTGTACGATGCTCAAGCCGTCCCGATTGAAGCGATTAGCCATATCCAGAACCGGATCAACAATAGCCAAACTAAAATTTTTTTCTTTCAAGGCCGCCAGGGCATCTTGATAAGAAAAGGCAGGGCAAGGTTTGTAGCCACGTTGATCGAGGGCGGTACATAAGATGTCTTGCCAATCGCGTCTATCTTCTACAACGAGTATATTTCTATGGGGTTGAGCCATGAAGTGGTTCTCCTAACTAACTGTTGTCATAAATCCAGGTCGAGGTGGAGGGTATAAATTTATGCATCAGGCTGCAAGGTCACTGTAAAGGTTGTCCCCTTATCTGCTGCACTACTACATTCTATTTGTCCGTCAAATTGGTGAACAAACGTTTCTACCAACCACAGGCCAATACCCAACCCCCCGTCTTTACCCGAAACACCGGGGTTGAAAATTTGTCCTTGTAGGTCGGCAGCAATACCTGGCCCGTCGTCGGTAACCTTGATCTGAACCCGTCCCTGTTCCGTGAGCAGCGTCAGAATTTGAATTTGCCCACCACGATCGGCCAACGCTTGAATAGCGTTTGATAGCAAATTATGAAAGACAGCTTCAAGTCGCTCGGCATTGGCCCGAACTAACGGGATGTCCGAGGCGTAGTTTCTCACCAAATCGACATTTTCCGGCCACCAGCAGCTCTGCACCGCCGCATCAAGGCACCCTTCAACATCTACCGCAGTCAGAGTGGCTTGCTGCAAGGGGCCGGTCATTGTACTCATCAGCTTGATGGCTTCCTCCGCATTTTGTCGAATTTGACGAATAGCTTTATCAAACTTGATAATCGACTCATGGGGCGTCCGACTTGAGGCATATTCTAACGTCGTAGCCCATACCCGAATTGCTCCGACAACGTTATTCATCGTATGGGCCATATCAAGAATGATTGCGGCGACAGCCCCCCGTGTTTCGGCGGCAATGCGGCGCTGCTGCTCGGCATCGAGATCCTGGTAGGCGCGTACGCGCTCATCAAAAAGCCGCGCGTTATGTAATGCAATAGCAGCCCATTTGGTTAGCTGAATCAACAGCGACTGGTGTAGATGCGAAAATTGCTGACCATCGGTTTTATTCAAAACCTCTACGACTCCGATCATCTGTCCCTCAACTTTAAGCGGGACACACAAAATCGAGTTCGCGGCGTAACCGGTTTCTATCGCAATTTGGCGCAGATGGCGCGGATCGCTCTGGGTATTATTGACTAGAGCGGGTTGATCGTGCGTGGCAACCCAACCGGCAATACCCTGCCAGGGCGGTGATAATCGAATTTCAGTATCATTGCGCGTGCTATAGCGCAGCACCAACTCATTCGTTTCCGGATCGATAAGAAAGACCGAAGTCAACTCTGTTTGCAGTAGCGTGTTAACCCCTTCGATGATGACCTCAAAGACGTGATCCAAATTCAAGCTGCGGGTTAAGGCGCTGCCAATTTCATTGAGATAGGTTAAATGGCGCGTTTGAGCCTGCATTCGGGTATAATGAATAGCGTTTTGGGCGGCCATTCCCACAATGCGGGCAATACTGCTAAGCAGGCTCACTTCTTCAACGCTGTAAATATGTGGCGAGGTTGACATCACGGCGACAGCCCCGTTGACACTGCCATTGATTTTCACCGGAGCCACAGCCAGCGACCGAATGCCGGCTTTTGAGGTTTCAAGCATAAGATGGTCCTGCTGAGGATGATAGTTGTCGATGAGCAAGACATCTTCGGCTAAAAACTCCGTGAGGCTTTGGGTTAAAAGCCAGGAAGTAAGCTGGCTGAGAGCTTGCATCTGCTGCTCGCTATCCGACTGATCATACCCCATTTCGCGGCCAAGCTGGGCGGCAAAAATAGTGTTTTGGGCGTGATAATTAAAAATGGAAATCACACCGGCCTCAGCTTTAAGAACCTGCAGCGATTGTTTTAGCCCCTCGTCGATGATCTTGTTCAAATCAAAGGTACTACTCAGGCTAATGGCCACTTCATTAAGAGCGCGAAGCTGACGGGCCTGGCTGGCTTCTTGAAAAAGCTGGGCATTTTCGATAGCAATGGTGGCTGAGGCGGCAAAAGCCGTTAGCAGGGTTACATCAGACGGATCGAACCCGGATGGGTTGTGTTTATTGAGCGCTTGCAGCACCCCAACCACGTGGTTATCAATTTGCAGCGGCACACACAACAATGAATGGGTTTCAAAGCCGGTTTCAACCTCACCAAACCAGCGTGGGTCACGGCTTACGTCGTTGATGCAGCAAGGTTCACCGTGGGTCATAACCCAGCCGGCCACGCCCTCATCTTTTTTCAACCGGGTAGAAATATTAAGGCGTTCCCCGTTTGAAACCGAGGTCGCAAACGTAAGTTTGCCCGTGACTTCCTCTAACAACAGCACCGAACTGGCTTCAACATCAAGCATACGGGTCACTTCAGAGACTATCCGAGTGAGTACTTCATCTAAATCAAGCGCCTGAACCACGCTGCGGCTCAACTCATTGAGCAGTGTCAATCGCTCTATCTGGTGCTGATGCTCTCTGGCCCGATTAATACCCAGGGCCGCCTGGTTGGCAAATGCGCTGATAAAATCGAGATCACTCTGTCCAAAAACCCCTTTTTTAGGATGATCAATGTAGAGCAGGCCGACAAGACTATCACCCGCTTTGAACGGCACCGCCAGAACCGAACGAATACCTTTGAACTCGACCGTATCGCTACTGGTAAGGCCTTCATAGCGCTGGTCAGAGGGCAAATCGATCACCAGCCGAGGCTCGGTCCGACTCAGTACATCTTGAATGACCGTCGTACTGACAAATTTCAGAATACGCTCCAGGTCCGGTTTCTCGATCTTTTTGCCGCGTACAACAGCGACATCGAGCGGATCATTCTTTTTGTCATTATTGAGCAGCAAGACTCCACTGCGCGCACCAGTTAGGCTCAACGCTCGATCAACAATGAACTCAAGGAGCTGCTGTAAATCATAAACCGAGTTCATGCGGCCAATAAGCTCGTATAGGCTTTTCAACCGCTCCAAATTCATATTTGCTTCAGGAGTAATGACGCTGGGTGAGTCTACAGACATTTTGGGTTAAATTTCTAAGCTTAGGCCATCGTAAGCCACAATCACTTCACAGACATGTTGTGGTTTGCGACGCGCCAGATACGCTTCGGCTTGCTCTTTACCGGCCCATATTTTCTCATCGCTGCTGGCCGGATCGTGATGAAATAGGGCTAACCGTTTTGCCTGAGCGCGATAGGCCAACTCTGCGCCCATCATCGCCGTACTATGGCCCCAATCCAACCGATCGAGCGCTTCAGAGAGGTTGTATTGCGCATCAAAGATCAATAAATCGGCATCGTGAAAAAAATCAACATAGGCCTCGGTGCTCGTCGGATCGACCTGTTTATACTCCGAATCCGAGGCGCAAACTAAACAGGATTGACCGTCCTCAATCCGGTAGCCATAGGCCTGACCGGGATGGGACAGCATCATCGGGTATACCCGAAAGTTTCCAATTTGATACCACTGCTCGGCCTTAAGTTGTTTAAATTCAAGCGTAGCGCTCATATAAGAAACCGGTACGGGGAAGAAATCGGGGTGCTGTTGCCGGTTGAGTCGATCAGGCAAATCATCGAAAGGGCTATAAAATGTAAAATGATTGTTCGGGATGAACACAGGCCGAAAAAAGGGAAACCCCTGAATATGGTCCCAGTGGGTATGGGTAATCAAAACGTCGGCGTGTTGATGGCCGTCGGCAAATCCACGCTTGAGCATATCTATCCCAAGTAAGCGGATACCGGAGCCGGCATCGATAATCAATACCTGATCACCCGATTGAACCTCTAAACAAGGTGTATTACCGCCGGTTGAGCCTTGAATAGTGAAGGGAAGTCGAGCCAAGTAGCGATCCAGGACGGCTTTGTCTGCTAAATCTAAGCCGGCTGCTCCTTCCAGTGCTTTGCGGATCTTGTACTTCATATCGTCCAAAGAAATGGGGGTGGGAATAGATCCGCGTGTTCCCCAAAATTTTATGTACATAACAATTACCGTGTTGAGCGCAATGCAGAGGCTATTGCTATTTATGTTTGTTCATAGTACCACAACTCACTACCTTTTTTCAATTGACTTAAGTCCTATTCGACGATGTAATCATCTTGGCAGTCAATGCACTCCCCGCGAAGAAAACCGTAGCGATGGCAAAAACTACCTGATACCCTAACGCAACAGTCCCAAAAAGCCAATTTAAGCCGTCGATCAGCGGACCACCCAAGCGCCCGCCGGCGCTACCGACAATAATAACACTGTTAGCGAGCGCCAGATAAAATGCCCCCTCAGCAGTGGGAATGAGCGTAGTGGCCAAGGCCCAACTGGCACTGGCATAGATACCGGCTCCTACGGCAATCAGTCCGCAGCCGACAAAAGTAAAGGCTAAACTTTGCCCGACTATCAAAATTGCTCCACCAACGGCTGCCAGCACGCCGGCGGCCATCAGCAGGGGGCGACGGCCTATTCTATCGACCAGCATACCGGCCGGCAACGCGATGGCAAAAATTCCTGTTCCCAGCACAATCAAGAGGCGGCTACTCATGGCTTGTGCTTCAGCCGGTGTTAGGCCCAAAACATCGTCCAAATAGTTCAGTAAAAAAGTGCGAATGGCGATAGCCGCCGACCAAAACAAAATGCGATTGACCGACCACCACAAAAAATTCGGTGGGGCCTGTCGGATGCGGGTGAGCAAGTTCGATAATGTAAGCTGAGGACCAGGTTCCGTTTTTGGTTTTGGTTTTGATCGAGCTGGTGAGCGATATAAAAAATAGAGCGTAATTCTTTAGTTTCCGCTAAAACAGACAACAAAAATAGGCCAGATAGTTTGTCTGGGAACAGAACATTAACAAACCAGATGTAAAAAGCAGCAAACTGCGCAAAAAACGTTAAGCCATAGCGCGGGTTCGCCGATGAGCGGCTACGCCTTTGGGTAAATGGCCTGTCACTGACAGCTTTTTGCGAAGTTGCGGCAAAAAGGGGTAATCTTTTGGAAAATCCGCCTGGGCCAAAAGTCGTCGCAACCGACCTGGTGTGGCTTTGGGATGACTATCCCAGAAGCCGGTCGGGATGGGGGGCAGGACAGCCGCCAAATAAGTCAGGATACCGC
>JAGRBZ010001027.1 GCA_020433805.1 Anaerolineae bacterium | reverse complement strand
CCCATTGATGGGGCGCCGTTCGGTAGCACGGCGATTTATCGCCGTTGTGGACGCCGGGGTAAAGTCCTTTTGGCTGACATCATTACTTTGCGTCATTAAACCAGCCGTATCAATTCATCGCCGAGCGAGACCCGGTAGCTGATCGGGGACGGGATAAAAGTAATATACGGCTAGATTACCAATTGCTAATCACTTTTTATCCCTTAATCCCTACTTCCTACCCCCTACCCCCCGGTTAGGACATGTAGGTGACAACTTGAGTTACTTAACTCTCATTCCTAAGCGCTTCCAATAATCGTTGACTGGAACGGGTGAGATGGTGGGTCAGGGTGGCTACGGCTGTTTGGGTGTCTTTGGCCTGGCACGCCTCTAAAATAATGAGATGTTCGGCATCGCCTTCGGTGCGGAAGCCACCCCCTAATGTTTCGTAAATGCGATAATAACGGGCCAGGTTACTGTGTAGGTTCGCTGCCAGCTTTTTCATGGTTGGCAGGTCGGCCTGACTGTAGAGAGTGGTGTGAAATTCATAATCCAAGGCGTGCCACTGATGAAACGGTAAATCCTTAGCTTGCAGGGCGGCCAGTATCCCTCCGGCTCGTAACCAATCGGTGGCCCCGGTCAATGGAATCGCCCGTTCTAATAATAT
>JAGRBZ010001026.1 GCA_020433805.1 Anaerolineae bacterium | reverse complement strand
GTTATGTTCCGCAAAATTTCCGGTTTTCTACTTTGTTTACTAAATATTTTTTGACGAAGGTGTTATTCACCAAAGAGGCTTGTTTTTACAACGAACGATTCGATTTATCCCTAAAGCTCTAAGTCTTGCTCTCGACGGCAAGCCGGTCAAGTACGAGAAATAGAGGTAGACTTCAAATTCCACGTCCTACGTTTTTGGGGCAAAATAAGGCAAAATCAATTTATGCTATTGGGTCCATGGCTAGCAGCTTGAGTTAATTGAGGGGTGTGCACGGACAGGCAGCTAAGAGAAAGCCGCGGAAATGTCAGAAACATTTCTGACCGGCAAACCCCAAATATTAGACATTATCGGAAATAAGAAAAAAGAATAAAATGGTCAGCAGAAAAAGAAAGGAAAGAGGAGAAAAATGCTGACCTACAAACTAAAAAAGAAACCGGGCAGATTTCTAGCCTTGACAAGTTTGACAGTAGAAGAATTCGATGAGTTGCTGACAACCTTTAAGAAATGTTGGCAGACCGATGTTGAAAAACGAGCGACGGCCAAAGCCCGCCAACGTAAAATAGGCGGGGGACGCAAACCAACTCTAAAAAGCCCGGAAAATATGTTGCTCTTCATTCTGCTCTACTTCAAAATATACCCGCTGCAAG
>JAGRBZ010001025.1 GCA_020433805.1 Anaerolineae bacterium | reverse complement strand
AGAAAGGATAAGCCATGAAGACCTTTCGCCCCTGGCTGATGATCCTGTTCTGGTGCTTCGTCAGCTTCCTGACGCTGTTCCCGATCTATTGGCTGTTCGTCGTCTCGGTGAAACCGGCGGTCGAGCTGTTTTCGACCCCCGACGTGATCCTGACCAAGTTCTACTGGAAGAACTATATCGACGTGCTGAACGACCGCACCCTGCGCGGCTACATGATGAACTCGCTCATCATTTCGTCAGGCAATGCGATCCTGTGCACGCTGCTTGGCTTCCTGACCTGCTATGCGCTGTCGCGCTTCGATCTGCCCGGCAAGGAGAGCATTTTCTTCTGGACCATCACCAACCGCATGGCCCCGCCCGCAGTCTTCCTGCTGCCGATGTTCCTGCTGCTGACGCAGGTCTACAAGATCGGGGATTTCTCGCTGGCCGACAGCCGGATCGGGATGATCCTGGTCTATTGCACCTTCAATTTGCCCTTCGCGATCTGGACCCTCAGACCAACGGTCGATGGCATCCCCAAGGAGTTGGACGAGGCGGCTTACGTCGACGGCGCCAGCCCCTGGAAAGTGATTACCGAGGTCGTCTTCCCGCTGGCGCGTCCCGGCCTTGCGGTGACGCTGATCCTGACCTGGGTCTTTGCCTGGAAC
>JAGRBZ010001024.1 GCA_020433805.1 Anaerolineae bacterium | reverse complement strand
GTAAAGAATATTTACGATCCATAGAGGAACGTATCAAGATATCAGAATTGAGTAAAGTATATGGGGATAAAATTTTAGAATTTTATGGTTGGTTTGATGCAAAATTGGAGAAACATCATAAGAAAGATATAGATGAGTTTCACAAACTAAACAAACAATATCAAGCGATGCTAGAGCAAGAAAATTCTAGTAAGTAATCACCTAACAAAACCATCCAGATGACGCGCCAAAGGCGCGCGCCGCTGATGGCGCCCGCACTACGGGACGGCGGATAGCCATCCGCATGATTGCTTGGCGCTTCGCGCCGCACAACCACGCGGATCAAGTCGACATCGGCCGTCAAAGCCTTCGGCTTTTCCGTCCTCGCGGCTTATCCGCCGCCCCAGATGTCAGAAAAACAAAAATCCAGAGTCTGTACTATCGAGCCAGATAAAAAATAGTCGATCTAGCTAGTGAAATGGGAAAAGACAAAACATGAAATGGCCATTTGATCAAGAACGAAGCGTAGCAACAGTCACGACCCGCCAGGTCATGACAGAAAATTATCCTATTCTTTCCGTTGTTCACTATTCAGATGATGATTCATGGGCATTTACTTGTGGTACTACAAATAGCTCTGAAGACCTGATGCTAGTTGGTATGGGAGA
>JAGRBZ010001023.1 GCA_020433805.1 Anaerolineae bacterium | reverse complement strand
CCGGCTTGTATGGGCCGTCAATTTGGTAAAGGTAGAGTTGACCGTGGCCTAAGCCAGACAAGTGAGTGTGCCAGATATCGCCGGTGCGGTGGGTCACTTCAATGATCTGGGTGGCCCGGCTGGCGGTCGGTTGATCAAATAGCAACAACCAGACACGTGTGGCGTGCCGGCTAAAAATGGCAAAGTTGATGCCGTCCTCTGTCACCGTGCTGCCCAATGGCAGAGGCGACCCCGGCGTGGCTTGAATTGAATCGGTCATTATTCTTCTCTCTCCCTATTCGATGAATTCCGATTGTACTGCCAGACCACTATTATAGGCGTTATGGCCAGCATGCCAATAATGAGCGCCCCGAGCAAGCTGATCCCGGCCAAAATAACCAGTGGCGGCGCGACAAAGGAAATCCCGCCTAAAATTAAACTCAGGATAAACAGCGCTGCGGCCATCGCCACGATGATCAACGCGGTGTGCCTGGCGCGCTTCATTGAGGCTCGCTTGGGGCCACTGAGGCGACCTGTTCGTCCGTGAATCAGAATGGGCTGGGGCCGGTCCTCATCATCGATGTAGTAGGTGGCGTAAACGGGCAGCAGCAGCAATGTCCAGTGTTGGTCACGATAGTTGCTGGTCCAGCGATAGCCGCGCAGGTGATC
>JAGRBZ010001022.1 GCA_020433805.1 Anaerolineae bacterium | reverse complement strand
CGATTAGTTGGATGAACTGCGTGCCCGCCGGCAATTCATTGCCGGTCTTGCAGGCGGCAGTGCATGCCTGGCAGCCGATACAGCGCGAGATATCAAGCAGAAAGGCATTGGTAGCCACGTTATGCCTCCTTCACAATGCGGACGAAGTTGACACGCATGCCGGCGCCGCCGCTGATTGGGTCGAGAATGTAGCGCGTCTGCAACTGTGCGTCGTTGGCGCCCTTGCCATTGGCGAGCGTCAATGCCGGCTCGTTGCGGCCAAAACCGTGCGCCATGAAGACGGCGTCGGGCCGGATGCGTTCGGTTGCTTTGAGTTTCACCGGGCCGCTGCGGGCGCCGTCCTGGTTCTCCAGCCACACCCGATCGCCGTCCTTCATCCCCTGGGCAGCGACGATGCCGGCATTGATCCAGAGCTCGTTTTCGGGATAGAGTTCGTGGAGCAGCGGCGTGTTCTGCGTCTTGGCAAAGGTGTGGACCGGATGGCGCCCGTAGAGCAGGCGGAAAAAGCCGTCCGGCGGATCCTCGGTTGGTGTGTAGACTGGGATGGGATCCTGGCCTGCGAGCGCCAACTCATCCGAATAGAGCTCGATCTTGCCGGTCTTCGTCAGGAAAGGCGATGAACCCTTGAAATCGGCGAAGTACGGCTTG
>JAGRBZ010001021.1 GCA_020433805.1 Anaerolineae bacterium | reverse complement strand
CTCCGTCGTCTTTAACGAGCGCTTGCTCGATTTCCTGACGCGCGTCATCGAACTTTTCCTGGCGATACTGGGCGATGGCAGCGTTGTAATGTGGTTCGGCTAATTCCGGCAACTGATCTTCGACTTGCTGATAGGCAGCGAGCGCCGTCTCGTAATCCTGTGCGGCCAAAGCTTCGTTACCGTCGTTGTTCAGTTTTTCCGCCGAGGACGTGCAGCCGGCCAGGGCTAACGTCACGGCCACGAGTAATACAGATCCTATTTTTTTCATAGTGTTGACTCCATGATAATTGTCGATTAGTCGTAACTGGTCAGCCGCAAGTCCAATAATAAGGCTAAGGCTGAGGCTAAGGCTAAGAAAAAAGCGAAGGCATACGAGCCGATTTTTTCAGGTGTCTGAGGCTCAACCTGAGTTTGTCACGCTCAGCCTTAGCCTTAGCCTCCCGACATCAACGTTTATTGACGTTACTATCTTTCTTACCGAGTACGGGTGACTTACGGTCTTATTATGTCTGCGACAGCCAATGGCTGCCCATCGCGGTTCGCTTTTCGTTGTTTCGACGGCGGATCCGGTCGGGTATGAGTTCAGCGGCCAGGAGAGCGATTAAACCCACTGCCAAAAAGAGTTGGAAGCGCTCGATATTCCAGCGTT
>JAGRBZ010001020.1 GCA_020433805.1 Anaerolineae bacterium | reverse complement strand
CTATGAACCAGCCTCGACGAATTCACCCTGCGGTGCTTGACGCTTCCAATGACCATCGCAAGGGCAAGATCAACCGGCGCGATTTCCTGCGCTTTGCCACACTGCTCGGTGCGTCCGTGCCGGTGGCCTATGCACTTGCCGGCTGCAGCCCGTCCGCACCCGCGGCGCCGGCGACCGGTGGCGAAGCGGCCGGCGAAGCCGCGAGCATGGGCGGCATCAAGCGCGGCGGCACATGGACCGCGTCCATGCAGTTGCAGTTGCTCGACCATCCGGCCCGCCTCTCGTGGGTGGAAGGCGCCAACATCGTGCGGCAGATGAACGAATATCTGACCGAAACCGGCCCCGACAACATCACGCGGCCGCTGCTGCTCGACCGTTGGGAAGCCAGCGACGACGTCAAGACCTGGGATCTCTACCTGAAGCAGGGGATCCTCTTCAACAACGGCGACGAATTGCAGGCGGACGACGTCATGTTCACCATGGGCGAATGGCTCAACCCGGACGTGGGCTCGTCCATGCTCGGTCTGCTGGGCGCGCTCGGCACCATGGACAACGTGGAAAAGGTCGACGACTATCACATTCGTCTGCACCTGGACACGCCCGACATCGCCATTCCCGAATCGCTCTTCCACTATCCGGCCGTCATTCTG
>JAGRBZ010001019.1 GCA_020433805.1 Anaerolineae bacterium | reverse complement strand
CGGCGCGTCCCTCCATGGGCAAAACCAGCCTGGCGCTGGGCATGGCCTACGGCGCGGCGGTGGTCCACAAGCGGACCGTCGGCATCTTCAGCCTGGAAATGTCTGCCGAGCAACTGGTGCAGCGCATCCTCTCCATGGAGACGGGCGTCGACAGCCACCGCCTGCGCCTGGGGCAGATTGACGATAACGAGTGGGACCGCATCTCGCGCGCCTTTGGCCGTCTGAGTGAAGCACCGATCTTCGTCGATGACGCCTCTTCCTCCAGCATCATGGATGTCCGCTCCAAAGCGCGCCGATTGCAGGCGGAGCAGGGGCTGGACTTGATCATCGTCGACTACCTGCAACTGATGAGTGGCCGCCGCACCGACAACCGCGTCCAGGAAATCTCCGAAATCTCGCGCGGCCTGAAAGGCCTGGCCCGCGAGCTGAATGTGCCCGTCGTCGCGCTCTCCCAGCTCTCCCGCGCGGTGGAATCGCGCTCCGATCATCGCCCGATGTTGTCTGACCTCAGAGAGTCAGGATCCATCGAGCAGGACGCTGATATTGTCATGTTTATTTATCGGGAAGACAAGTACGAAGAGGAATCGGAAAAGAAAGGTATTGCTGAAATCATCATCGCCAAGCACCGCAATGGCCCGGTCGGCTCGGTAA
>JAGRBZ010001018.1 GCA_020433805.1 Anaerolineae bacterium | reverse complement strand
CCCACTGCGCCAGCAGATCGCGCAAAATGGGGGTGTGGGGCAGTTGTTTTTCCGGCGGGCGGCTCTGTTCATAGCCGATAAACTGCCGGACGGTATCGACGATGTCCCCCTGCTTGTCCTTATCGGGGTAGACAAGGTGCAGTTTGCTGGTGGTGTCAAACTTGTTGATGACCATGTTCAGGCTCCTGGTGACGTGATGAAATAGATAACCCCAGTTGCGACCGTGCCTCAAGAACATTGGGGTTTTCAATGTTCGTGATCAACCGGCGTGCGGAGTAGGGAGTAGGGAGTAAGGAGTAGACAACAATGCATTGTACTCCCTACTCCTTACTCCCTACTCCCTCGTTTGGGCACGGTGGCAACCTGAGCTAGATGGTACAATACGCAAGTCCCGTTTGGTGTAAGGTATATCTACCAGTATATCCGGCTCTTGTGCGCTTGTCTACCTGACCTCCTCTTTTTAGAACCAAACGGTTTCGCGCCGGCGGTAATCGCCCCTCGGGTGTAACGAGAACAGCGTGGCGCTACCGCACGCCATCCTGCACGCAGGATGCCTTGTCTGACGCTCCGACACCCCATCCTGCATGGAGGATGCCTTGTCTGACGCTCCGACACCCCATCCTGCATGGAGGATGCCTTGTCTGGCGCTCC
>JAGRBZ010000101.1:6479-22053 GCA_020433805.1 Anaerolineae bacterium | reverse complement strand
CATTTTGACTGTTCCCTTGGCAGGTTTCAGTCAATTTTGCCTCTTTTTTCCTCAACCACAGAATCCGCCAGAACTAGGTCTTTTCAACTGGAAAGGGTTCGGTCCGGCCGTCGATTTCGTTGCGCTGGATAACTACAGCCGTCTCCTGACCGATAAAAACTTTCTGCGGGCGGTACAAAACAGTGTGCTGATTGTGGTACTGTCCGTCGTCTTGCAGCTTCCTCTGGCACTCTTTTTGGCGCTGATGGTAGGGCGTAGCCTGCCGGGTCGCGCTTTCTTCCGCGTCTCGTTTTTTCTTCCCTATGTTTTGTCCGAAGTTATCACGGCGGTTATCTGGCGGTCGCTCTATCATCCGGACCCGCATTATGGCTTAATCAATGCTATTCTGGTCAATCTGGAAATGTCCATCGTTCCCTGGCTGGGCGACATCAAAACGGTGATGCCGGCCATCTTTGTGGTGCTTACCTGGAAATATTTTGGTTTTCACATGCTGCTTTACATGGCCGGACTGCAAAGTATCCCGGCCGATTTGGAGGACGCCGCCAAAATAGACGGCGCGACCTCTTTTCAAACCATTTGGTATATCATCATCCCCCTGCTGCGCAGCACCATCCGCACGACGGTTTATCTGTCGGTGCTGGGTTCCATTCAACTCTTCGACCTGGTCTGGATTCTAACCGAAGGTGGCCCGGCCGGAGCCAGCGAGGTGATGGCGACGTACCTGTACCGCTTTGGTTTTATCCGGTTCTATCTGGGGTACGGTTCCGCCGTAGCCGTGGTCATGTTTTTGATCTGTATCGCCTTCTCGCTTGTCTATCAAAGACTGTTCAAAGAAGAAGATTATGTGGGCGGTTATGGCACATAAACGATGACAGAAAAATAAAAAATCTGAGGAAATCAGCGTTTATCTGCGTCCAAAAATTTGTCTCATCGGTAAAGATTTTTCAGGTTCAAGGATTTTAGTGAATTTATAAATGTTTAGTGTATTCATGTTTCAAAATTTGAGATGAGTTACGCAGTTGGAAGAGATCAGACCCTAAAGGTTTTACAAGTCGATTTTAGGACAAAATATAAGCGTGATTGCCTTAGAATTTTGCTAGAAAGGTGATTGCGGAAACCTTTAGAGTCTCGACCTGTGTAACTCCTATTTGAGATAAATCCTGAGGAAGGATAGTTCATCATGGCCGTAACAAAAACCAGTAGTCGACGCTACCTCAATTATTCCTGGCAGTACGCCGTTCTCATTTTCTTTGTGTTGATTATCTTCGTGCCGATAGTGTTGATGATCTGGGGCGGTATGAAAACACGCGACGAGTTCGTGAGTTTTCCCTACCAGCCGCCCAACCCTATTCGCTGGGAAAATTATATCAGTATTCTATCCACCGATGCGTTTTGGGTGATGCTGCGCAACAGTCTGATTATCACGGTTGGTACAGTATTCGGTGTAGTTATCTGCTCCAGTATGGCCGCCTTCGTCTTCGCTCGCACCCAGTTCGCCGGCAAGAATTTCTTGTTCAACTACTTTACCATCGGCCTGCTGTTTCCCATCAGCGTGGCGATTTTGCCGGAGTACATTTTGCTGCGTCAGTTGGGTGGGCTAGATACCTACTGGGGCGTTATCGTTCCGCAAATCGCTTTCGGCCTGTCGCTCAATGTGTTGATTTTACGCGGCTTCTTCCAATCCATTCCCGGCGAACTCCAAGATGCCGCCTACATCGACGGCTGCACCACTTTCGATTTCTTCTGGCGCATCCTGCTGCCGCTGGCCCGACCGGCCATCGCGGCGGTATCGGTGCTGGCGATGGTCACTTCCTGGAACCAACTCTTTCTGCCGCTGCTGGTCCTCAACAGCGAAGATAAATGGACGCTGCCGCTGGGCACGATGCAATTTATGGGCCAGTATGTCTCGGACTGGGCGCTGATTATGGCCTTTGTCACCCTGACCATGATCCCCACCATTATCTTTTATTTCTTTGCCGAACGCCAAATTGTGTCCGGTCTAACCGCCGGGGCGTTGAAAGGCTAAAGAAGGTAACTCCCTATGAAGATTCCAAATCCGATCATCCCCGGTTTCTACCCCGACCCCAGCATCTGTCGCGTGGGCGAAGACTATTTTCTGGTCACCAGCTCGTTTGAGTATTTTCCGGGCGTGCCGCTGTTTCATAGCTGCGATCTGATCCACTGGCGGCAGATAGGCCATTGCCTGACGCTGCCCAGCCAACTGCCGCTCCACAACTTCACCCCCTCCGGCGGCATCTTCGCCCCGACGATTCGCTATCACAACGATACCTTTTATATGGTGACCACCAACGTCACCAACGGCGGCAACTTTTACGTTTCTACCCGCGATCCGTTCGGCGAATGGTCCGACCCCATCTGGGTCGATCAAAGCGGCATCGACCCCTCGCTCTATTTTGATGACGACGGTCGAGTCTACCTGACCAGCACCTACCTCCATGAGCCTCTGCCCGATGAGATCGACCCGACCAATCCCAGTTGGGGCATCCAGCAAAGTGAGATCGATATTACCACCGGTCGGTTCAAAGGCCGACCCCGACCGATTTGGCCCGGCACCGGCGGCAAATACCCGGAAGCGCCGCACCTCTACAAAATTGGTGATTATTACTACCTGATGATTGCCGAAGGCGGGACGGAGTACAACCACATGGTCACCATCACCCGCAGTCGCTCGCCGTGGGGGCCGTGGGAAGCGTGTCCGCACAACCCTATTTTATCTCAGGGCGGCTTTCACAGTCCATTTCAGGGGTTGGGCCATGCCGATTTGGTCGAGGCCCACGACGGCAGTTGGTGGCTGGTTTGCCTCGGTTTTCGGCCCTACAGCTACCCGCCCTACTATCATCTGGGCCGCGAAACCTTTCTGGCTCCGGTCACGTGGGATGAGCAGGGCTGGCCGTACGTAGGCGACAACGGCCGTATCCGGCTGGAGATGGATGGCCCAAGCCTGCCCCCCGTCACCTGGCATCAACCCCCCACCCGCGACGATTTCGACCAACCCGAATTGGCCCTGCAATGGAACTTCCTCGGTCATCCCTGGGCCGATGACTGGTCGCTAGCCGACCGGCCGGGTGCGCTGCGGTTGCTCGGTAATGCCTGCCGCCTGGATGACGGCGCGCCGGTTATTTTTGTCGGTCGTCGCCAGCAGCATCTCGATTGTCACGTGGCGACTCTGCTCGATTTTGAACCCGGCGAAGAGAACGAAGAAGCCGGCCTGACGGTCTGGGTGAATCCCCGTCACCATTACGATCTTCTGGTGACGCGGCAAGATGGTCAACGTCAAGTTGCCGTTCGCCAGCGCATCGGGCCGCTGACCGCCGTTATGGCCGGCCAAGCCATCGAGCCGGGGCCGGTAACGCTCACCATCCGCGCCGAGCGCGAAAAGTACACGTTCGGCTTTGCTCTCGACACAACCGAACCGCAGACCCTGACTACCGGCGACACCCGCTACATCTCAACCGAGGTAGCCGGCGGCTTCACCGGCGTCTACCTGGCCATGTATGCCACCGGCAGCGGTCAAGTCAGCCGAACCCCTGCCTTTTTTGAATGGTTCGATTATTGTGGGGTCGATGCTCAAAACCCAACGTAAAAACAGAAAGGTTCGACAGAATTTCGTGGAGGTTGACACTATAAAACGTAAAACGTGATGCGTAAAAAGGAATTACGGTTGTCGTTTTACGAGCCTGTCAAACCCTTGAGTTCCGAAAGAGCCAACAAAAAATAACACAGTCTAACCTAAAAGCGATGAGGAGTTAATAATTAATTGTTAATTATTAATTATTAACTATTAATTATTAATTCTTCCCCGCCAAATCCATTGATCATAAAGGTATACACAATGACCCAACCCTATCCTTACCAAAACCCCGCCTTATCCGTGGCAGAGCGCGTGGCCGATCTGCTCTCCCGGATGACCCTGGCCGAAAAAATTGCCCAACTGGGCAGCGCCTGGGTCTTTGAACTCCTGACCGACATGACTTTCGATCCCAACAAGGCCCACAAACACATGGCTGACGGCATCGGCCACATTACCCGCGTGGCCGGAGCCAGCAGCCTGACCCCGGCCGACGGAGCCAAACTGGCCAACACTATCCAGCGCCATTTGCTGGAAAACACCCGCCTGGGTATTCCGGCCATCGTCCATGAAGAGTGCTGTAGTGGCTATATGGCCCGCAATGCGACCTGCTTCCCCCAAATTATCGGGTTGGCCAGCACCTGGGAACCCGAACTGGCCGGGGCGATGGCCGCCGTTGTGCGCGAACAAATGCGGGCCGCCGGAGCGCATCAAGGGCTATCGCCCGTGCTTGATGTTGCCCGTGACCCCCGCTGGGGTCGTGTTGAGGAAACCTTTGGCGAAGATCCCTATCTGGTCGCGCTGATGGGTGTTCACTATGTGCGCGGCCTACAAGGCGATGATTGGACGGAGCGCATTATCGCCACGGCCAAACATTTTGTCGGCTACGGCGTATCGGATGGTGGCCTCAACTGGAATCCGCCCCATATCCCCGCCCGCGAACTGCGCGAAACCTTCCTGCTGCCCTTTGAGGCCGCCGTCAAAGAAGGCCGGCTTCAATCGATTATGAACGGCTACAACGAGCTGGACGGCGTACCCTGCGCTGCCTCTGAGGAACTGCTGGACACGATTTTGCGCCAGGAGTGGGGCTTTGACGGCGTGGTTGTCTCCGACTATTTCGCCGTCAACCAGCTTCAGCAGGCCCACCACATTACCAACAACAAGCTCGACTCGGCCATACGGGCGCTCATGGCCGGCATCGACATCGAACTGCCCAACACCGATTGCTACGGTGAGCCGTTGTTAGAAGCGGTCGAGTCCGGCCAGATCGATCCGGCGCTGATCGATTGCAGCGTCGACCGTTTGTTGACCCAAAAGTTTGCGCTGGGCCTGTTTGAAAATCCCTATGTCGATGAGGCGGCCGTCACCCCGCTCTTCGACACCCCGGCCCAACGTCGCCTTGCCCGTGAAATCGCCCAAAAGTCGATGGTTCTGCTCAAAAACGATGACAACCTGCTGCCGCTCAACAAGTCGATCAGCAAACTAGCGGTCATCGGGCCGCAAGCCGACACGACCCGCCATCTGGTGGGCGACTATGCCTACATTTGCCACATCGAAAGCCTGATGGAAGCCCGCCAGAAAGATATGGGGCTGGGCATGCCGATACCCGCTGCGATGGAGATCGACGACGCTTTTGTGCCGATGAACACCATTTTGCAAGCGCTCTACAGCACAGTCTCAGCCGAGACAGATATTCTCTACGCGCCGGGCTGCGGGGTGCTGGGCGATGACCGCTCCGGCTTTGCCGAGGCGGTTGAGGCCGCCCGCCAGGCCGAGGTGGCCCTGGTTTTTGTCGGCGGCAAATCAGGCTTGACCGATGACTGCACCTGCGGCGAAGCCCGCGACCGGGCCGACCTCAACCTGACCGGGGTACAAGAGGAATTGGTTCAAGCCATCCACGCCACCGGCACGCCGGTTGTGCTGGTGCTGATCAACGGCCGCCCGCTGTCGATCACCTGGGCCGCCGAGCACGTACCGGCCATTGTCGAGGCCTGGCTGCCCGGCGAGGAAGGCGCAGAAGCCGTGGCCGATGTGCTATTTGGCCAGGTCAACCCCGGCGGCAAACTGCCCATCACCGTACCGCGAGACGTTGGTCAGGTGCCCATTTACTACAACCACAAACCGTCGGGCGGGCGCTCGCACTGGAAAGAAACCTATGTCGATTTGAGCAATAAACCGCTCTGGCCCTTTGGCTACGGCCTAAGCTACACCACGTTTCGCTACGACAACTTGTGCCTCTCCCGCCCGCAGGCCGCCGCCGGCGAGACCGTTCAAATTCGTGTTGCCGTCACCAATACCGGCGACCGCCCCGGCGATGAGGTGGTGCAGCTCTACACCCGCATGGCTTACGTTTCGGTGACGCGCCCAATCAAAGAGCTAAAGGGCTTCAAACGGATTACGCTGGAACCGGGCCAAACCCAAACCGTCACCTTCGACCTGGCCATCAACCAGCTTGGTTTTTACAACCACGCCATGCGCTACGTCATCGAACCCGGTACGCTCGACATCATGGTCGGCTCCTCTGCCGTCGACCTGCCCCTCACCGCACAGCTCGACATCACCGGCGAAATCACGGACATTAGCCAGGACAAACAGTTCTTCAGCATGGTCTCCGTTCAATCCGAGACGGTGACGAGCACGCCGCTCTAAAACCACTGGAGCATCAAAGCTTGCTTTGATCCCGCTTTGACCATGACAAAGCAAGCTTTGTCGCTCCGATCTTCCTAAATTGCTCCCCCGCGAAGGGCATGAGGCCATCAATAAAAAAACTTCATGCCCTTCGTGTTTTTCATGGGGAATGCGTTACCCTTA
Source organism: Anaerolineae bacterium (assembly GCA_020433805.1). Taxonomy (GTDB): domain Bacteria; phylum Chloroflexota; class Anaerolineae; order 4572-78; family J111; genus JAGRBY01. Next base: position 15,653 of record JAGRBZ010000101.1, on the reverse strand, counting down.
TGCCTCAAAATCCTATTTCAGCGTCAAAATTTTATCTGCTCAGACTTGAAAACCGTTCGGCAATCGGTAGGAGTCATTTTTCCGTGGTAGGAACCATTTTTCGACGGTAGGAATCGTTCGGCGGACGGTAGGAGTCGTTCGGCGATGGTAGGAGTCGTTTGGCGATGGTAGGAGTCGTTCGGCGGTCGGTAGGAGTCGTTCGGCGGTCGGTAGGAGTCGTTCGGCGGTTGGTATGAACCATTCGGTAGCGGTACAAATCATGCGTCCGAATCTATTCAAGCCGCGATTGCCGTTAAGAAGCGGTTTTCAGCGCTCTCATTTTTCTCAGTGGCTTCAGCGATCGAAGTTGGGGGGAACACTGAGAAAAATGAAATCATTGAGAAGCACATTTCGTTCAGTGTATTCAACAACATCCGTGATTCAGTGCTTCAAAATACACCTTGGTTTGTTAATCCTATTGAAATCATTCGACAGTTGTGTGATAATGGGATTAAGAACTGTTGGAGCAATCAAAATGCCACACGTAAATATACCTACTTTTGATAAACTTATGAACCCTGTTATTCAAGCCCTTAAACAACTTGGCGGATCAGGCACAATTGAAGAAATCTATACCACCGTTATCGAAGTTGCAAAGCTTTCGGATGAACAATTAGAGATATTACACGACTCCGAAAAAGGTAGCCAAACCGAGGTTGAATATCGCCTTGCTTGGGCCAGAACCTATCTGAAAAAGTATGGTGTTTTAGAGAATTCAAGTCGAGGGGTTTGGGCGTTAACACCTAAAGGTCGACAACTTGACCAAGTTAATCCTCGTGTGGTTAGGCGATTTGTCCAAAACCAAAAGAAAAAAGTTAAACCAACTGTAATTGAAGATGATGAATTTGTAAACGAAGCTGATGTAGAAGTTTCCTGGCGTGATGAATTATTAACCACGTTACTCAAAATGGAGCCATCAGCATTTGAGCGGTTAGTACAAAGATTATTACGAGAGTCAGGGTTTATTCAAGTTGAAGTCACTGGCAAAAGCGGAGACGGCGGTATTGATGGTAAGGGAATTATGCGTTTGGGCGGGTTGCTCAGTTTTCATGTTATCTTCCAGTGTAAGCGGTATCAAGGATCTGTTTCCGTTAGTCAAGTTCGCGATTTTCGAGGGGCAATGGTCGGTCGAGCGGATAAAGGATTATTAATTACTACAGGTAATTTCACCAAAGATGCCGTTCGAGAAGCGACACGAGACGGTGCTCCGACGATTGATTTAATTGATGGTGATTTGTTGTTGGATAAGTTGAAAGAATTAGGTTTGGGTATAAAGACTGAAAGAATTGAAGTGGAGAAAATAACCGTAGATGAAGAGTGGCTGTTGAGTATATAATCTTGTAACCTTATGCTTCCAGAATTTTTACAAGAGATAGGACAGTTAAAATGCGTGTAATGAGTTTACGATTGCCAAAAACGATGTATGAACAGCTAAAAAAGATGGCTGAGACTGAAGGGATTTCCATGAATCATTTTGTAACCCTGGCCATTGCCGAAAAGATGGCCACGTTAAATACGTTAGATTATTTGGAAGAAAGAGCCAAACGCGGCAGCCGAGATAAATTACTGGCTGTCTTAGCCAAAGCCCCGGATGTTGAACCGGAAGAATATGACAAACTCGGAGAGTGAGGTGTCATGTCACAAAAATGCCTTCACTGCGGGGCCAACATCCAACCCAACGAATCGTGCCGTGATCGATTCGACCTCTGCCTGGCCCTGGAATTTGAAAACCCCATCGCTTTTGGAGCCGTCCACCACCTTACGGTCGCATGCTATATGCTTCAACACAACGCCTACGCTCGCGATGTCTGGTTGGAAGCCACAAAAATAGGACGCTGATTTTCGCAGATGAACGGCTGATAAAAAAATAAAATCTGGTGAGTGTCATTTATTTTTCGCCACAAGGTTTCAGGGAATGTAGTGCGTAGTTCGTAGTTCGTAATACAATAATTGAGGAAGCCTTAAATACGCATTACGCACTGCGCACTAAACACAAGGTCAAAGTCGTGGCGAAAACTGAGAGACACTAACAAATCTGCGAAAATCAGCGTTCATCTGCGTCCTATGAAATGAGCTGAACCGCAAAGTTTTATTCAGGAGTCAGTCTAATGATGAAAATTGAGCATATAGCCGTCTGGGCCAATGACATCGAGCAGCTAAAAACGTTCTATGAAACGTACTTCGAGGCCCAGGCCAACGCCAAATACACCAATCCACGCAACCTGTATCAATCCTACTTCTTGACGTTTTCCTCCGGTGCGCGTTTAGAGCTGATGCAGCGACCGGATATCGAGACGCTACAGCGAGAAAATTCCGCGCAAGAGTTCATCGGCTATGCCCACCTGGCGATGGCCGTCGGGTCTGAAGCAGCAGTCGATGCACTCACCCAACGGCTGGTAAGCGACGGCTACCAGCGCCTCAGCGGCCCGCGCCGCACGGGTGACGGCTACTACGAAAGTGTGATGCTCGACCCGGCAGGCAATCGCATCGAGATAACGGTTTAAAGGCGTGGCTTTTTCGCGCTGACCACAAAGATCGGTTCCCTGGTGACGCTTATTTCAAAAAATGAGAGCATTGTATGGATAATCAGCAAGATTTAAATGGACATTCTGGTAGCTCATCGCGAGCTATGCCTCCACGCGGATTTCCCGTGAGCGAATTCGAAAATCGCCTAAGCCGCGCTCAACGCTTGATGAATGAGCAAGGCCTTGCGGCGCTGCTGCTCACGACGGAACCGGAGATTCGTTATTTCTCAGGCTTTCTGACTCAGTTCTGGCAGAGTCCAACTCGCCCCTGGTTTATGGTTGTTCCTTTTTGGGGCAAGCCGATTGCCGTTATCCCCGAAATCGGCGCGGCGACAATGGCCGCTACCTGGATCGACGCTATTCGCACCTGGCCGTCGCCGGTGCCTGATGATGACGGGGTTTCACTGCTGGCCTGGACGCTGCTCGAAGTGGCGGGCCGCACCGGCCGTGTTGGTCTGCCGATGGGGCCGGAAACGCATCTCCGTATGCCGTTGGCCGATTTTGAGGCTCTCCGCGCCAAAATTGGCGGTATTGAATTTGTGGATGCAACGCCGATTATCCAGGCGCTGCGCTTAGTGAAATCGGAGGCTGAAATCGCCAAGATTGCGGCTATTTGTGCTATCGCATCCGATGCCTTCGAGGCCCTGCCGCATCTCATCGCTCCCGGCGATACGGAAGAGTCGGTTTTTCGCACCTTCAAAATCGAACTCCTGCGGCGTGGAGCGGATGATGTGCCGTATCTGGTCGGCGGGGCCGGCCCCGGTGGCTATGGCGATATTATTTCGCCTCCGTCGCGTCGACCGCTGCAAGCGGGTGATGTGTTGATGCTTGATACCGGCTCTGTTTTCGATGGCTACTTCTGCGATTTTGACCGTAACTTTGGCATCGACACGGTTGATGATGCCACACGACGTGCTTATGAGACACTCTATCGAGCCACGGAAGTCGGCCTACAGGCTGCCCGTCCCGGCGCAACGTGTGCGGATGTTTTTGCGAGTATGTGGCGTGAACTGTCGAATGATGATGAGGCTGGTACTACAACCGGTCGCTTGGGCCACGGCATCGGCATGCAGCTTACGGAATGGCCTTCGCATACGGCGTTCGATCAGACGGTGCTGCAACCCGGCATGGTCATCACGCTCGAACCGGGGCTAAACGTTGGGGCGGGCCGGATGATGGTGCATGAGGAAAACATCGTCATTCGCGATGGTGAGGCCGAACTCCTCACACGTCGCGCTCCGACAGAACTGCCTTTGGTAGGAGATTAAGAGATAAGGAGAGAGGGAGATTGACATTAGAAATCTCTCTCTCAGGCTTCAGTTTTGTGAAAGTTATTGAATAAGCAGTGGAACGCGCAGAGCGGTTTCGCGTAGGGGGTCGATGAGGAGGGAAGGAAATAGACCCGTCACAATACAGACCAGCATTAATATTACGATAATGATGAGCAGCAAACGCGGCTCTTGAGCATCTTGGACAATGGTTTTTACGTAAGATTCATCGTCGTAGTCCGCATCGAGCAAGGCCCAAAGCCCCCGCAGATACCCCACGGACACGCCTATACTGCCCAACACCAAAAAGAGCACAAAGGAGGGATCCTGCTCGGCGAGAGTGCGCAGAAGCTGCCAGTACGGAGCAAAACCGGCTGTAAAGGGCGCTCCGGCCAGGGTTATCCCCCCTATAACAATACCGGCTGAGGCAAACGGCATCTTCCTGATCATCCCTCTAATATAAGAAAAGCCGTCGCTTACCACTTGCAGATACAGCGTCGAGGTGCTGATGGCAATAAGCACTAGCGCCAAAGTCCTGACCGCCAGGTTAACCAGCACCGTAATGACGATAGCCTGACCCCCTACACCCAACAACGCCAACGTGCAGCCGATGTTGTAGAGCGCCGCAAAGCCCATAAGTTCGCTGAAGCCGCGCTGCATACTGGCCCACAGTCCGCCGACAAAAGCAGTCGCAACCCCGGCGATAACGATGGCTTCCATCAAAAAACTGGAGTCGGTCAACCAGGGCAAATCGACAAATAAATTGACCAACGTAGAAAAAACAACCACCGGAAAAGTAATCAGCACGAAGGCGGCTGTAATCGGAGACGATTCGGTGGCGGTACTGGTTAGCCAACCGTGAAAAGGCACAACCGCCAGCCACAGCGCAAACCCCAGCCCCACAAACATGGCGGTTTGATCGATCTCTTCTGTGGTGACAACGCCACCGCTCAGTTGATAGACATCGATGCGCCAGGCGGCAAGGAGAAAAATCGGTGTGGCCAACGAAATGAGTATTAAGAATCGTAGAGCGGCCCGGGTCGATTCCAACCTCTGGGTTTGGATAACAAAAACCATCAAAATAGCGGCTAGTTCGATAAAAATAGCCGTAATACCCAAGTGTCGTGATAAGCTGGCCGCTACAAACATCCCTAAAATAATCAAGGCAGCCGGATAGAAAACGCGTCCCTCTTGCCCTGTAACCTTTCCTAAATAAGCGACACGATTCTCTTGAGCCACCGATAACAGTGTTAGAGTAAGATACAAGACTGATGTAGCTAAGAACAGCATCGTCAGTGTGGTTTGCGAAAGCGGATCAAAGGCGATGGGGCGGCCAAGCAGGTTGAGCACAACGCCCGTCGGCAGGTTTGCCGCGAGCCAGGCCGATAGGAATGTGATCAGCGCAGCTATAATAGCTCCCAGGCCCATCCGGCGCAGCAAGTAGACAATCGGAGCAACGCCGACAGGTAGGGCGATTAACCACAAAGCAGGTGGCATCAGACTTCTTCCTCCAAGCCGGTGCCTTTGACGACAATCAGATAACCCACGGCTAGCGCTATCAGCAAATTAACCGACCCCCACAGGCCGGTCAACAGCAGGCTGCTTTCTAAGGTAGCGTAAAACAGATCGAACCCGATCAGAACGGTAAATAAACCGTGTCCGGCCTTCAATGGATCTTCCGTGATGATTAAGGTCACCAACCCGGCGATAATCAGCCAATATACAGCCGTAGTAACGCTGCTGGCTAAGCCAGGCAAGGGAAAACTGCTGCTGAGGGTGAGGGTGACTAATATCATAATCAACCCGACAAAAATACGAAAGACCAATCCGGTTGGGGTCGAGCTATATTGGCCGGTTAAGGCGCTCATACCGTCAGACAACCTACGCCATTGACTGAACCGAAACGAGCTTGCTCCCCTAAGACTCGATGACGCTCTCCCGGAAATTTGGCGAGCCGACAAAAACAATATGGGACAGATGAACGCCCCAATCAAAACCTTCAAAACCGCAATATCCGGCCGCACCAATCGCAACAGCATAATGCCGACCAGAATATATTGGGCCAGAAGCGCCATAATAAGAACACGCCAGTCTTTTGATAACAGGATCGTGCTCGCTGTGATAAACAGTCCCAAAAGTGCGGTTTCGGACGTAACAAATCTGAGTTGATCTAAAAGTTCCGGTAAAGATAACATAGTGTTAGCTCAATAAAATTACCAATGCGCCAACGAGAGCCGTAAAAATGGCCCAACCAACGTAATGTTGGCCCTCAAGAATAACTCGAATGCGCAAACCAAACTTCCCAATTTCTCTAAAAACAATTTGCCCCCACTGAAGCAGCCAGCCTAAGCGGGCAATATGAATGACGGTATCCGTAGGAATACGAAGCCGATCAATAATACTATACCGGAAGTATCCGAGAAAACTACCGATAACCGGTTCGATAATACTGATGGTGATAGCCGCAACGGAAAGATCTAAACTGGCTATCGACAAATCACTTTGTGTCAGCGCCGAGAAAATGTAGGTGCCCAACCCTGGCGTTAAAAACGGAACCATCGCCACGATCCCAATGGTTGACCACCAACTGTTCATTTCATCACCGCGCGCTAGGGTAAACCAATAGCGCACCAACCCGCTCAAAGCCAACGCTTCGGCCAATATGACAAACACAATCATCACCGGTTGGTTAGTATTCAGTAGTGATTGATAAATCGAAAGTTTCGCCACCCATCCCAGTGAAAACGGTGCGCCGATGAGCGTTAACGTTGCTGCCGCCGCCGGCAGATAAGGCCATGACCAGGCCTGCTCCTTAAATCGAGGCCGGCCCAAGGCCGGTGTCACCCACAACGCCACAAAACTCAAGATCAGGCCAACAGCAAAGGCGGCCACAGCTCCGGTTGCCAAAGGCTGTGCGAGCAAAATTAGCAACACTTCGGTTAATATCAACCACGTCAGCAAAGCCGAACGCGTACGCTGCGTTTCTTCGGCGGTATCGTCGCTGTCTACCAGGCTGGTTAGCCAGGCCAGCAGACCGCTAAGCAAGGCAGTTAAAACAATAAGCCAGCGAATAATCTCCGGCAAAGGTTGCCCGATTGCTCTAATCGTAAGATAAATTCCGGCAGTTAGTGATAAGCACTGGTAAATTAAGCGAGAGTTGTTAGTCCACCGGGTATGGGTCGCCACTTCCAAAAATGGATACAGCCCCAGTCGCATCCAAAGCGCCAACCCCAAAATAGAAAAACCGGTGGCGGGGGCTGTCGATGCCATTAAACTCGCCAGCAAAATCCCGCCGGTGGTGATGACTCCCAAAAAGAGACGCGCAATTGCTAAACCATGATGCCTCTGGTTCAGCCAATAGAGGGCCGTTACAGTATCGAATGCTACGATAGCATATACCAGCGTTAGACCGTTGGCAGCAACAAAAAGGAAACACGCCCCTGCGCCCAGGGTAAACCAACCGGCCACGCGGGTCCAGGTAATAGCATCGGATGAAGTCGAAAGCGGATCAAAGTGAAGAAGCGTTACCGCCAGCAGCACCAGAATAACCACAATTAAAAAGGGAAGGCTCAACAGATCGGCCCGAACCGAAAGGGTTGCTACCGATTGCGGGGTGGAGAAGTTCCAGCCGGAAAGTACGCGAAGTCCATCGGTTAGGGCTTCCGGGTCGGTAGATAGTTGCACAAACAGCAACGATAACCCGGCCAGCCCGGCCAAACCCGGTACGCTAAAATAGCGTATCCCCGGATGGTTTTGCCACTGCTGCGGCAGTCGCGGGCCAACGATTAACAAAACTAAAGCGCTCAACAGCAAGATCGCCGCCGGCGCCAGTGGAGAAAAGTAACTCAGTAACATGAAGGCGAAATTTTAGCACAGTTGCAAAGGAGAATCAATTTAACCGCACGGACTCCGTTATTTTACAGAACTTGACAGCCCCCATCCGATATGATATATTTTTCATCGTTAAAAATTAACAAAAGCTACGACGGAAACGAGTACGTAAGCGTCGATGCCTAGCGAGTTCGGGACGGTGGAAGCCGAACGCATCAAACTTACTGAAAATCCTTCCAGAGCTGCCAACCGAAAATAAGTTTGTTGAGTTAATAGAGTTCGTGGAGTTAATGGAGTTAATGGAGTTTGTAGAGTTAGCCAAAGTTTAGTGAAACGCCATAAACTCAAAAAACTTCATAAACTCAAAAAACTCCCCAACTCCAAAAACTCTACAAACTTTACCGAGTAGGCTTGGCCGGAGTCGCTTCACGTTATTGAGGCGAGCTTGTCGGAGATGATCTCCCGCAGGCGACAAAGCGAGTGGCAACACTAATTTGGGTGGTACCGCGGTAGTCGATGAGACTCTCGTCCCATGGTTTGGGGATGGGAGTTTTTTTGTTACTGGAGATTGGAGATTGTCGCAAAAATCGACAGTTGATAGGAGAATAGTATGACGGAACTCTTGGCTCACACAGATGCATATTTAAAGGAATTCGATGCCAAGGTTGTAGCGGTTAACGCCGATGACAACGCTGTAGCCTTAGACCAAACCGCTTTCTACCCCGGCGGGGGCGGCCAACCGTGTGATTACGGCCGGCTGAATGATGTACCGGTCACCAAAGTGAAACGGCAGGGCGAGCACATCTGGCACTGGCTCGACGGCGATTTGCCGACTGAAGGTGCGACCATTCATGGCAAGCTCGATTGGGATCGCCGCCACAAGTTGATGCGGACCCACACCGCCTTTCATATTCTGTGTGGCGTTGTCTGGCGCGATTACGAAGCGCAGGTGACCGGCGGCAATATGGATGTCCTTAAAGGCCGCATGGACTTTGAGTTCGAAACGCTGCGGCAAGAGTTGGTTCAGGAAATTGAAGAAAAGCTCAATGTCGAGGTCGATGCGGCGCGTGATGTTCACGTCAAAATTCTGCCGCGAGAGGAAGCCTTTCAAATTCCCGATCTCATTCGTACCAAAATCAACCTGCTGCCCGAAGGCATCACCGAGGTCCGCACCGTCGAAATTGAAGGACTAGATTTGCAAGCCGACGGCGGCACGCACGTTGCCAATACGCGTGAGGTGGGTAAGATTAAAGTGGTTGGATATAAGAGTAAGGGCAAGATCAATAAACGCATCCAGCTTGAGATTGTGGATAAGAGTAGTTAAAATCTATCTACACGTATGTATGTAGACTTTTATGGAGTTTTGCCGGATGAACCCCTTATTAAAACGCATTTCAATTGATCCAAATGTTTGCTTTGGTAAGCCTTGTATACGCGGGACTCGGATATGGGTTTCGCTCATCTTGGACTTTCTAGCCAATGGCACAACTATTGAAGAATTGCTAGAAGAG
>JAGRBZ010000101.1:0-6382 GCA_020433805.1 Anaerolineae bacterium | reverse complement strand
TGATGAAGTTCAAACTTGATGAAAATTTTGGAGCGCGTACCCAAAATATCTTCAAACGTTTTGGTCACGATGTCCATACCGTTCGTGAAGAAGCCCTACAAGGCGCTCCCGATCAGAAAATTTATCAAGTTTGTTGTGACGAAGAAAGATGCTTGGTCACCTTAGATTTGGATTTTTCAGATGTAGTACGTTTTCCACCACACCATACGGAAGGCATAGTCGTAATTCGATTTCCTAGAAACCCAAGCCTGTCTTTACTTGAAAATTTAGTGCAACAGTTTTTACAAATGCTTGAAAAACAATCTGTTAGCAAGCAGTTATGGATTGTTGAGGTTGGTAGAATTAGAATTCACCAATCTGACATCGATGATCAATAGACACAAGAATATTAAGAGGTACACCCTATGAAAGAAACAATGGCCTACTTCAAACCGGCCTCACCGGAAGTTAACTTTGCCAAACTCGATGAGACGGTTTTGAACTTTTGGGATGAAAATAACACCTTTGAACGCAGCGTAGAGCGGCGATCAGTCGACAATTCGTACGTATTCTACGATGGCCCACCCTTTGCCACCGGCCTGCCTCACTACGGTCACATTATGACCAGCATCATCAAAGATGTGGTGCCGCGCTACTTTACGATGAAAGGCAAACGCGTCGAGCGCCGCTTTGGCTGGGATTGCCATGGCGTGCCGGTCGAGTTTGAGCTGGAAAAGGAGATGGGCCTCAATGGCCGGGCTGACATTCTGGAGATGGGCATCGGTAACTTCAATGAGGCTTGCCGGGGTATTGTGCTGCGCTATACCCGCGAGTGGCAAGAGGTTATTACCCGCATTGGTCGCTGGGTTGATTTTGTAAACGATTACAAGACCATGAATCCGGATTATATGGAAACCGTCTGGTGGGTTTTCAAAACGCTGTACGACAAAGGGCTGATCTACGAAGATTACAAGGTTGTTCACTATTCGTGGCGGCTGTCGACACCCTACTCCAACTTTGAGGCCACATTGGACGATGCCTACCGGATGCGGCAGGACCCGTCGGTGGTGGTGACGTTCAAGCTTGATGACGAAGACACCAAAATTCTGGCCTGGACGACCACGCCCTGGACGCTGCCTTCCAATATGGCGCTGGCCGTTAGCCCGGAGATTACCTATGCCAAGATCAAAAACGGCGACGGCACAACCTATGTCGCAGCCAAAAGCCTCATCGATCAGCATTTTAAGGAAGGCGAGTACGAAACACTAGGCGAATTCAGCGGCAGCGAACTCGTCGGCAAGACCTATCAGCCACTGCTGCCCTACTTCAGCGATAAGAAAAGTGAGGGCGCTTTCCGCGTTCTTAGCGCCGATTTTGTTTCGGATGAGGACGGCACGGGTATCGTCCATATCGCGCCGGCCTACGGTGAGGATGACTTCTTCCTGTCGCGAGCCAACGGCGTGCCGATGGTCAATCCGGTCAACGACACCGGCGATTTCGATACCACCGTACCGGATTTTGCCGGCATGAACGTTTTCGACGCCAACCGACCCATCATCCAAAAGCTTAAAGCCGATGGGCTGCTTCATTCGCAAAAAACCATCGACCACAGCTACCCGCATGACTGGCGCACCGATACGCCGTTGATCTACCGGGCCATTCCGTCGTGGTACGTGGATGTGACCAAATTTAAGCAGGATATGCTGGCTGCCAACCAGGAAATCAACTGGTACCCGCTGCACGTCAAAAACGGCGCGTTCGGCAACTGGCTGGAAGGCGCACGCGATTGGGCCATTTCGCGCAACCGTTTCTGGGGCGCACCGATCCCGGTTTGGCGCTGTACCGCCGATGACTGCACCGCTGAGGTCGTAGTCGGCAGCGTGGATGAATTAAAGGCACTGTCCGGTGTCGAGGAACTGACCGATCTGCACAGCCACTTTGTCGACAAAATCACCTTCCCCTGCGCCGACTGTGGTGCGGAGATGCGACGCATTCCGGAGGTGCTCGACTGCTGGTTTGAGTCCGGCTCGATGCCGTATGGCCAGATTCACTATCCGTTTGAGAACAAAGATTGGTTCCAGGAGAACTTCCCGGCTGATTTCATCGTTGAGTATATCGGCCAGACGCGGGGTTGGTTCTATACACTGGTGGTGCTGAGTGCGGCGCTTTTCAAATGCCCGCCGTTTAAGAACGCCATCGCCCACGGCATTTTGTTGGGTGAAGATGGTCGCAAGATGAGCAAACGGCTGCGCAACTATCCCGATGTCGATGAAACCATCGCCAAATATGGAGCCGATGCGCTGCGTTTATACCTGATGGGCCACCCGGTTATCGACGGCAACGACAGCAGCATCGAAGGCGCAGGCATCAGCGAGATGCTGCGTCGCTTCGTTATCCCGGTTTGGAACGCCTTCAGCTTCCTGACCCGCTATGCCGAGATCGATCAATGGCAGCCGGATACCGGTTTCGCCGATGCGCCGGATGTAACCGAGCCGTCGTTTAGCGACCTTGACCGCTGGATTCGCTCGCGCACCTATGCCTTAACCTATGAGGTTGATGAGTCACTGAGCAACTATCGGCTACGCGAGTCGGTTGGACGGCTGCTCGATTATATTGACGATCTGAATAACTGGTACATCCGTCGCTCGCGAGATCGCTTCTGGCAGGCCGAAAAAGATGGCGACAAACTGGCCGCCTACCAAACCTTGCATGAAGTGATGGTCTTGTTGTGTCAGGTGGCTTCGCCGCTGGCACCGTTCTTCACCGAGTTGATGTACAAAAACATGACCGGCAACGAGTCGGTGCATTTGACTGACTGGCCGACGCCCGACAAATCGGTTATCGATGAAGAACTCAACGCCAAAATGGCCGAGGTCCGGCAGATTGCTTCGTTGGGCCTGGCGGCGCGGGCTAAGGTCAACATCAAGGTTCGCCAGCCGCTCAGTAAAGTGACGGTGCGCAACAACCATCAGCTCGGCCCGGTCGATATTGAGCTGATCAAAGACGAGCTAAATGTCAAAACCGTTGAGCTGCGCGATGACGTCAGCGAATACACCGAAGCTATCGCCAAACCGAACGCCCGCGTCATCGGGCCGCAGTATGGTAAAGAGACGCCGCAAATTATGAAGGCAGTTAAATCAAACAACTTTGAGGCGCTGTCCGATGGCCGCTACAAAGTGGCCGGCAACGACTCATGGATTTTAGATGCTGACGTGATTAACGTTCATTTTGAGGGCAAAGAAGGCTTTGCTTGCGAAACGCTGCGGGATCTGGTCGTGGTACTTGATGTCCACGTGACGCCGGAACTTGAGCGCGAGGGGCTGGCTCGCGACCTGGTGCGTCAGGTTCAAACCCTGCGCAAAGAAGCCGACTATAAGCTCGATGACCGCATTACCGTCGGTTTCATGACCGGTGATGAGACGCTGCAAGCCATCATCAAGGAGTTCGGCGCGTACATCCGCAGCGAGACGCTGGCTAAATCACTGCTGACCGATGCAACCGATGGTTGGGATTTAACCAAAGAAGTAACCGTTGGCGATGTCTCGCTCAATATTGGCGTCAAGCGATAGACGTCGATCGATAAAAACTAAAGCACGCTTTACGTTCTACGTCCCGTATTCTATAAGGTGTGGGGCGTGGAACGTAGGGTGTGAGTTTATCGAAGGATTTTAGTTTGTTCAGATCCTTTCTTTAATATTCTGCCGCACCTCCTTCCTTACTCCTTAACGCAAGTCAACGCTTCAAAAATAAACCGCTTTTTACTTGAATGTATCGACGCCTGTGGCGCGGTTCTTTTTTGTGCTTCCGTTCCCCCTATAGCGCCAGCGCATAAGCCCCTTTTTGTATATGGAGTAATAAACAAACGACCACTAGTATAGCCTACTTGAAGCGTAAACCCTACATTTATATGGCTTACTAGAGCTATTTTTTTTGCCAGGCTCTCTTGTCGTGATCTCCTTACAGAAACTGTTCTTAATATTGCGTACAATACTATGGAGGCTCAACACAAATACAATAGAATCGTAAGCGATATAGTTATGGATGTACGAGTTGGAGGAGTAATGACTAGTTCATATTTAAACGCACCTGCAAGCACCGCGGCATCTGTATGCCTTGGCCGTATTTCTGTTAAAACGCAGTTTCATTATGATGAATTCGAAATACTAGGTCAGTAGGAGTAGCCCATGAAACGCTCTCCTATACGTTTAGGTTTTATTTTAGGATTGCTGACCGGTATCCCCGTCATCCTTCTTGCTTATATTGGTCATCAATGGGCTAACTTTCCCTTCGTTCCCTTTGATATGTTCGATTTTCTCATCCGTGTTTTACCCGACTCGGTAGTAACCTTTGGTGTCGATACCATCGTGGCCATAACGTCGGTGCTCAAATTCGGTCCCGTCTCGGATACGGTCGAATTGGTCGAGCAGGTTATGGCTGCTTTCTTGTTTACAGCTATCGGCGGCGTGGTTGGAGCCGTTTCGGCCATGATCAGTCGCTGGACCAGCGCTGATACCCTACCATGGGTTGGCCTTGTGTTTGGTGAGATCGGGCTCCTGCCATTTGTCTACATAGGAACTTCTCTTGGTTATTCAACATCAAGTCTTACGATAAGTCTGGTGTGGTTTGCCGTTATTTTTGCCAGTTGGGGCTTAATGTTGGGCTGGTTAATACAGCAAACTGTCTTGTCTGAAGCATAAACGGCCGGTGGGCCTTCAAGAGAAGATTTATGCATATGACACACATCGTCTTATAGCCTTTTATGTTTCCCGCCTACTTTCCGGGGATGCTTGGCTTCTGATATGCTGGTGGACGCTTCTTTGAAAATAACACGTTTGAGTGAGGAGCGCAGCATCCTCAGATGCGGAGCGGGTTGTCCCCTGCCGTTCGCATCTGAGGATGCTCACTCCGCTATGAGGAAACAATTTTCGTTGTCATTGTCGTCTCAGTTGAGACTGTCGGACTCTCTTAGAAAACGAGGATGAAATGATCGACATTATATAATATTTCGGGTAAACTCATAGGTAACACCTTTCTTTTTACTATTTATCGAACCTAGTTATCAAGAAATATCTATCCACAACCTTGCGACTGCAACTTCTGAAAGGAACAAGTTATCCATGAGTGTTCGCTTAAAAATCGTACTGAGTTATCTCATCCTTATCCTCATCTTTATCGGGTTAGGAACGTATGTTATCTATTCAGAACGGCACATTGCTACTCAAATGGCTTTGCTGGACAAACAGTTTGACCAGACAGCGCTGGGTGGTACGGAATTGGATAAGGCGGAGGATCTCGTTAAGGATTTGCTTAGCGCCCGTCTCACGCTCCACAAAATGCTTTTGGATGAGCCTAATGCCTATGACGAATTTCAAAAAAGTAGGACGCTTTTCGATAGGCATTATGATGAATTAGTAGCGGTTTATGAAACATACGTTGCCGCCGCATCTGAGGGCGCTGATGCTCGATTACCTGAAATTGAAGCGAACCGATCTGAATTGATGGCGATAGCCGAGGGCCACCAGCATTTTCATGAAGAGGCGATGACTGTAGCCAGCTTGGTGAATGAGGGCAATTTTGATCAAGCAAAAACGCTGCTGAACGAAGATCTTGAGATTGAACTTACCAAACTGAGTGGGCAGGTGGTTGACTTCGAGGAAACCGTCGAAGAGCAGATGGAACAGGCCAACGCAACCTTTGATGAAGCGCTTCACACCGTGGAGCAACGAGTCGCGCGGTTGCGCCTTATCAGTATCACGTTGATTAGTTTAAGTATCTTTATTGCTGTGGGTTTGAGCGCCTGGATTGGTAAACTGATTACCGACCCGGTAAATGCCTTGTCCCTAACTGCCGAATCAATTGAACAAGGTGCGTATGAACTAAAGCGCCTCCCCCCATTGACTGAACGGCAGGACGAATTTGGAGTACTGGCCCGCGTGTTTCATCGTATGGCTAATGAAATTCACACCCGCGAACAAAATTTAAAGGAACAAATTCAACAACTCTATATCAAGATTGACCGTAAGAAAAAAGATCAGCAAGTGGCTGAGATTACCGAAACAGACTTCTTCCAATCGCTTGAGGCCAAGGCCTCTCAATATCGTCAGCGCGCGACCCGGTCGAATTCTAAAAGCTAGCCCTATATACCTATCTCCTCTCGACAGATACCGGTTTTATCAATAATATTGCCACGCATTACTGTTTCTAATGCAGTTTATACGTTAAACTCTGTCATCTAAACCCCATGTTCAACTTTGGTTAGATGAAAATCGCCTCCATACAAGATATGCTGTGGATGTCTTTAAAGTCAACATCCATATAGCTTATGGGTTACGCAGTTGAACTAAGACATAAGATTGGTTCAGTCTTAAACGATCAAATTAAACCTAAATCAAGTTGTAAAACG
>JAGRBZ010001017.1 GCA_020433805.1 Anaerolineae bacterium | reverse complement strand
CATTTATGGCCCGTTGGCGATGTAAATGGTTTCACCGAGGCGCTACGCACAGCCATCGACCGGCTGGATGAACGCCAGTCCCGGCAGATACGGCGCTTCTTTGAAACGCACTGGCATTTTTCGGTGTTGG
Organism: Anaerolineae bacterium; assembly: GCA_020433805.1. Classification (GTDB taxonomy): domain Bacteria; phylum Chloroflexota; class Anaerolineae; order 4572-78; family J111; genus JAGRBY01. Next base: position 522 of record JAGRBZ010001017.1, on the reverse strand, counting down.
GGCGGAACGCATTGCAAGTGTATGAAGCGGTAATAAACGACCGTTTGGGGCTAACGCCTTCAGACGGCCGCCGGCCGACCACCGACCGCCTGCTATAAACCGCTTTTATGGGGTTTTATTGTTTACTTTCAAGGGAGTCCAACAGAAGCCCCGCTACAGTAACGGGAATGGAAATTTACTGGAGCGACAAAGCTTACTTTGTCATTCACGGTTAGGTCAAAGTAAGCTTTGTCGCTCCAGCCAGTTATATTCAGAGGAGGCGTTCCGTTCAGGATTGGTAATGCGGCGCGAGCCTTCTACCTGGTTTTAACCGGCGTCGTAACGCTGTGATACCTATGGCCATAACTGCGGCCGTCAATACCGCCAGAAGTCGCAACCCCGGATTGAATGCAAAAAAGTTACTCGCTGTGCTGATGTAGCGAAAGGCCGGTGGGGTCGCCAGCAGATGGTGGATTAACGGCAACAGTACGTAGCTTAACCCCACCCCGGCCAGGAACAACGCGCTCGCAGTAGGGAACTCCC
>JAGRBZ010001016.1 GCA_020433805.1 Anaerolineae bacterium | reverse complement strand
GCCAGGGCAACGACTAAGACAATAACAAAGGCTATCACCAGTTTGTTGGTAGGCGATTTAGTTTCGGTTTGGTTGTTGGGCATGCTTATCTCTTTTTATAACGTCATAATTTTGCCAGAATTCAGACCGCTTTTCACCCAAAGTTTGGGCTTCAAACAGCGTATAATGATTAGGGGGCGCATTAGCCTTCAGCGATTAGCTATTTAGCAAGCCAATGGCTGATCGCTGAAGGCTGATAGCTGACCGCTTGACAGTTATTCTGACCTAACTGCCCAAAATAATACGCCGGTACTTTTAAACCTTTAATATTTCATCTATACTTTATAGACACTTGCCATAAAATCCTTGACCTGGTATCAGAATCTAATGTCCCAGCCATCTATTTTTATCAGCTACAGCCAAAAAGATGAAGCCGAGAAAGACAAACTACTGTCGCATCTAGGTGTGTTGCAGCGGGCAGGGTTAATTGATCTGTGGAGCGTCGATCAGATTAGCGCCGGCGCGGAAACCGCCCAGGTCATTGACCAGGCCATTGCCCGAGCTAAAGTAGCGATCCTGCTGATCAGCGCCAACTTCCTCACCTCCGATTTTATCTTGAACCAGGAAGTGCCGAAACTACTCAAACGTCGCCAGAATGAAGGGTTGGTCGTAT
>JAGRBZ010001015.1 GCA_020433805.1 Anaerolineae bacterium | reverse complement strand
ATCTGCATTCCCGGCACCGAAGGGCTTGACCCTGAACTGACCGCTCACAGCACCGTACCCGTGCCCGTCATCCACGATGTTTATCGCTACCTGCACTACGGCGGCATCGACAATATGCGCCAGATGCTCTATTTCCTGGCCGATCACCTCCTGGCCGGCGGTTGGGGTTTCGATCAGCCGGTCGAGCAACCCAGACACGGTATCTATCGGAGATTAGGAGATAAAGAGATAAAGAGATTAGGAGATAAGGAGATTAAGAGATTAGCCAATGATGATACCCATCTCCCCATCTCCCAATCTCCAATCTCCAATCTCCAATCTCTACCTGATTGGCTTTCATCCTATGATCACAGTCGCCCTACCATCGCCATTCTGTTCTACCGTAGCCACTGGCTCAGCGGCAACACCGACTTCATCGACGCCCTAATCGACCAAATCGAAGCCAACGGCGGCAACGCCCTACCCATCTTCACCACTTCCCTCAAAGAAACCACACCCTCACCGGATCAAACAAACACATCTCCATCCACCTCCAACTCCAAAAATCCCAAAACCTCTCATCATACCGCCACCTCCAGCAACACCATAAACTCTATGAACTCTATGAACTCTACCAACTCCATCAACTCCACAACCTCTCCCCCCGCCGCCTT
>JAGRBZ010001014.1 GCA_020433805.1 Anaerolineae bacterium | reverse complement strand
ACATCATCACCGGCGACACCACCACCGGCCTCGGCGATAACGCGCTGGCCGCGCTGTTTGCAACCATCGCCCACCAGATTGCCGCCAACCCCCATCTTGATGAGACAGACAAGCAAGACGTAGCCGCCGATGTCAACGACCTGCAATCGACCCTGACCGCCCCCGCCGACGCACCCGCAGCCCAAGAAACCTTCTGGCAGCGCCGCCTGCGCAACATCGAGCGCATGGCCCCCGACATCATCGACACCATCGCCACCACCACCGCCAACCCCGCCACCGGCCTCAAAGCCGTCTGGGCCAAAATCGTCGCCAAAGCGCGGGAGATGCAGGCGGGGCGGTAATTGGTAATTAGTAATTGGTAACTGGTAACTGGAGACTGGAGGTTGGAGACTAATTCGTTACCACGCTCTGCGTGGTAACGAAGCGCGCTCTGCGTGGTAACGAAGCGTGGCTGGCCGACCGCGCCAACCATAAACTATCGCTACCATCACGAACAACTGGAGGTCAATAATGACGCTAACCCCTGAAACCTGGAAAGCGGATGCCCAGGCGAAGGTCAAAGAACAACCGGACTGGCTGGCTCGGCTGAAGGGGCAGACCACCCCCTATGCGGTCTACGGCTATCTCTCGTCGCTGGCCTTGTGGCCGCTGCT
>JAGRBZ010001013.1 GCA_020433805.1 Anaerolineae bacterium | reverse complement strand
CGCACGTTTTGCCGTACAGTTCTTCCCCCACAGCCGGATCGCCGGCGGCGGCAGCCGGAGCCGGTTCTTCCTGAGCCGTCTCAACGGCGGCGTCGGGTTGGGCGGTGGGGGCCGGGGCGGCAGCACTGCCGCCGCCGCAGGCAGTCAAGATGGCCGCCGTGAGGGTAATGGTGAGGCTGTAGATGAATGTTTTCATAGGTAAAGGTTCTCCTTGCTTGGTAATTGTTCTTTGTAAGAGGCTAAGGCTGAGGGACAGCCGTTCCTGAGCCTTGCCTTGCGTTCGGAAGTGGGGATTGCTTCGCTTCGCTCGCAATGGACATGCCGACCTTAAGTCTTCATTCTTTAGCCGTCTCGCGATATCGCTCCTGTAGCACCTCAAAGGTTAGTATCTCGCTGCCGGACACCGCCGCAAAGCGCCCGGCCTGCCCATCGTCGGCGAAGGCGGCCAGGCCGGACAGCATCGGTGTGGGCAACTCCGGGTTGAGCACGTAGACGGCGGTCTCGGCCCGGATCCAGGTGTGTTCGTTGTGGTCGTGTACGAAGAAGGCCGTCACGGCGGTTGACTGCTCCGCGTGATGTTTGAACATATCGCCGATGTCATCAAAGATGAACTCCTCGCCATTGGGAGTCAGATACCCGGCGGCGTACCGCTC
>JAGRBZ010001012.1 GCA_020433805.1 Anaerolineae bacterium | reverse complement strand
TGGGGCAATTGACAAAGAACTCTTTACAAGGGCAAGTAAATGGTAAATGGTGAATAATTAACAATTAATAATTAATGGTGAATGTTGGAAGTCCCCCTCTTGAATGTTGGTGGTTTATCTGAGGTGAAATCTGCCACGAATTGCACGAATGAACACCAATTTTTGTCTTTATTCGTGAAAATTCGTGTTAATTCGTGGCTAAAAATTTGAGCAACACTTCAGCGGGAGACTATCTGAATGTTTTACTTCACTATTCACAATTAATTATTCACAATTTCTTTTTGTCCCTTTATTGACAATCTTTTGTCGATGTCTGACCTTAAGGGCCTAGAGATGGGAGATTGTTTAATCTCTCATTACCAGTCTCCAATCTCCTACTATAGTAATGTTATTGGCGAGTCCTAAATTTTAGAAAACAATGGCCGCATCAAACAATTTTCAAACCCTAGCTCCATCTTTAGGTCGCTCACGCTGGTTGGCTGTGGGGTTGTTTTTGTTGGCCCTGGTGCCAGGTCCACTGGCACTGGGCTGGTTAGTTCTGCTCGGCTGTGACCCCTATTTAGTTAATGATGCGTCGGCTCGTCTGCCCCTCGGTCTAACCGCCGGCCCGGCTTTTGCCGTTCTGGGCGCTTTAATTTTTGGGTACCGGCCCCA
>JAGRBZ010001011.1 GCA_020433805.1 Anaerolineae bacterium | reverse complement strand
GATCATCTGCAAGGGGCCATCTCATACTTGATGAGCTTCCGCTATGACTATACCATCACCCCGGAACTGCAAAATTGGGGCTATGAGGTTGTCACCCGCCGCAGTACCAGCCAAAATGGCGCTGATAAAACCGCCGACAACGGCGCGACCAACGGCACGGCCACCAACGGCACCACCACCAACGGCACCACCACCAATGGATCATCGGAAGGAACATTGGATACGGTAGCGGATGATTTGCTGAATTCGTGACGCCTTTTAAAATTCCGGTTGCGCTTTTTTTGAAACGACGCACGAGGTTATCATCATTATAAATGTCATTTCGAGCGAACAGCGAGAAATCCCTGTAATATTTGCTTCTCCGAACGTTCGGGAGATTTCTCACTTCGTTCAAAATGACATCCGCACAGTATAGCCGTTTTATCCTCTGCATTTCGAGCGAACAGCGAGAAATCCCTGTAATATTTGCTTCTCCGAACGTTCGGGGGATTTCTCACTTCGTTCGAAATGACATCCGCACAGTAGGGCACACCAGAACTTGATGATGTTGTGAATTTTAAACGAAGCGTGTAAAGTACGCCTCTGTAAATTCAACTCTCATAGCTATGGAGAAGCTGGATTAATCTTCCCTGAACAGATCAAAGGTGACAGTCA
>JAGRBZ010001010.1 GCA_020433805.1 Anaerolineae bacterium | reverse complement strand
TGCATGGAGGATGCCTTGTCTGGCGCTCCGGCATCCCATCCTGCACGCAGGATACCTTGCCTGGCGCTCCGACACCCCATCCTGCATGGAGGACGCCCTGTCTGGCGCTCCGACACCCCATCCTGCATGGAGGATGCCCTGTCTGGCTCTCTGGTATCCTATCCTGTACTAAGGATGTGCTGCTGAAGCGCCTCAGCATTCTCCCCAAAAGTGAGCCGTGGAGCTTCAAGCGCTCCCGCCGTCTTTTACCCCCGGAACTCCGCAATACCCACACAACCACATCTCCCAATCACCAATCACCAATTACCAATTACCAATTACCAATTACCAATTACCAGTCTCCAATTACCATCTACCTCGGCCTCCTCCGCCGTGCAATCCGCTCATCAACCGTCTTGCGGGCGATAATCTCAAACAACGTCGCCTGAGCGTTGCCCTTTTTACGCAGCACCCGACCCAGGCGCTGCACGTACTCGCGGGCGCTGGCGCTGCCGCCCAGCACCACGGCGACCTTGGCCTCCGGCACGTCGACCCCCTCGTTGAGCACTTTGGAGGTGACGATGGCCTCGTACGTGCCGGCCCGGAAGTCGTCCAGGATGGCCTTGCGCTCGGCGGCTTTGGTCTGGTGGGTGATAACCGGGATCAGGTAGCGGC
>JAGRBZ010001009.1 GCA_020433805.1 Anaerolineae bacterium | reverse complement strand
ATTGTCGGCTAACGATTGGGTGATGTTGACCAGGTAATCTTGGGCCATGTAGGAGTAGACAATGTCCTGCTCGATGTAGACAAAGTCGTAGATACCGGTGTTCGATTCCATATCCTGGATGGCTTTGGAGTACATCTGGTCCCAGGAAGTGGCTTCAAACTCAACGTTGATGCCGGTCAGCTCTTCAAACTGCGGAGCCAAGACATCGGCCACATAGTTCGAGGGGGGCGTACTTTCAGAGATGCCACGAATGGTTACGCCTTGATACGGTGCGGCGGCGGCGGCCCAAAAATCATCGCCGCTAGCCGCAGGGGCTTCTTCCATAGCTTCTTCTTCAGCCGGTTCTTCGGCTGCTGCTTCTTCGGCAGGGGCTTCTTCTTCGGCGGGTTCTTCCGCTGCCGCTTCTTCTTCGGCCGGTTCTGCTTCTTCAGCCGGTTCCTCTACTGCCGCTTCTTCTTCGGCGGGTTCCGGTTCTTCGGCCGGGGCCGGAGCTTCGGAACATGCCACTACCATCGAAGCTAACAATACAAATAGGACGGCTATGAGCCAATGTTTTCTATGCATATTTTGACCTCTTCGTCTTTCGAATTAGATGAAAAATGTTTACTTTTGACAGAGGTCGACCCGCGTTAATGGGCAAGCGATGGGCGGCAA
>JAGRBZ010001008.1 GCA_020433805.1 Anaerolineae bacterium | reverse complement strand
GGTGACCCACAAACTTGTGCTGAGTGACCAGAGTCGTCATACCGGAATCTTGTAGAATGGTGGTCAGTCGCTGGCGAGGAAAAGCCGGGTCGAGGGGAATATAGGTCCCCCCGGCTTTGAGGATGCCCAGCAAGCCGATGACCATCTGCGGGGAGCGGTCAACACAAAGGCCGACCAGTTTATCGGGACCCACGCCCAGCGAGATGAGATAATGGGCCAGTTGGTTGGCTTGTTGGTTCAACTCGCGGTAGGTTAACTGTTGACCTTCAAAAACCACAGCCACCGCCTCAGGGGTGCGCTGGACTTGGGCTTCGAACAGATGGTGGATGCATTCGTCTTGAGGATACTCCAGCTTGGTATCATTCCACTCCACTAAAATTTGATGGCGCTCGGCGACGGTGAGCAGTGACAGGTCTGCAATGGCTTGGTCAGGGGCGGCCACAATACTCTTAAGTAAGGTGCAGTAATGTCCAACAAACCGCTCCATCGTGGCGGCCTCAAACAGGTCGGTACTGTACTCGATGATGCCTTGCAAGCCGGAGGGCGATTCATAAAGTTCCACTTCCAGATCGAATTTCACATAGCCGCTCTCAACGGAATACTCGGTCATTTTAAGCTGAGGCAGTTCGATAGCCTGAGCCGGGATATTTTGAA
>JAGRBZ010000100.1 GCA_020433805.1 Anaerolineae bacterium | reverse complement strand
GATCGGACCTTCAGCCGCGCTAGACCATACTATCTCACACGTGATCGGACCTTCCGCCGCGTCAGACCATACGATCTCACACGTGATCGGACCTTCCGCCGCGTCAGACCTTATGATCACGCACGCGATCGGACCTTCCGCCACGTCAGACCTTATGATCACGCACGCGATCGGACCTTCTGCCGCGTCAGACCTTATGATCACGCACGCGATCGGACCTTCTGCCGCGTCAGACCATACGATCACGCACGCGATCGGACCTTCCGGCGCGTCAGACCATACGATCACGGTCGTGATCGGTCTTTTTCCGGCGGAGCATCAAAGCCAGCTTTGTCGCTCCGGGAGTTAGGTGTTGGCGGCGTCCTCGCGCTGTAGCTGCCGCAGCATTTGCTGCAACACGATCAATAACTGGCCGCGCTGTTCGTAGCCTTGCTCGCCGACTTCGGCATTGGTGATGAAGACGTGTTGGCGGCAGCGGCGGGTTAGCCCGACAACCAGCCGGTAAAGGCGGTCTTGTTGGGCCTGCACTTCGTCGGTGTCGGTCCAGGGCCGACCGGCCGGGTAATCTTCGGTCAGGATGTAGGGGTGGGTCAGTGGTTGGGCGATGCGCTCCCACCAGCCGCTGCTGCCGGCATCGAGCCAAAATTGGTAATCGACCGGACGATTGCTCATTAAGAAGGTGGTGGCCGGCGTGATGAGTACGGCCTCGTCCGGGGCGGCGTCCCAACTGCGCATGTATTGGGCGGCGGCAATACCTTCTTCGATGGTTGCTAAATAAGCCCGGTTAAGTTCATCGACGGTGGGCAGGCGCACGTCGTCCTCGCCATTTTGGGCGGCGGCCAGCGGCACCTGCTCGGCGACCTGGCGGAATTGGCGGGCCGAGTCGATCAAGTTGGCGACGACCTCGCCCGATTCTTGCTGGCCGTGAAAGCCGAAGCCGGGTTGGGAGAGGAGTTCGAACAGGCGGTTGAAGAAGTGATCGAGCACGGGCGGGTCGGCCTGGTTGTGCAGGTCGAGCAGCCAGGTGCGCAGGCGGTCGAATTTGGTGCCGACATCGTATGAAATGCGGTCGCGAATTTTGCCTTCGATCTGCTCGAAGGGATACAGAATTTCAACATCGGCCAGGGCATCGAGCGGCTTGTGGTGGGGCCGGTAAACGACCTGGGTTAGCAAGCTGGCCCGGATTAAATCGAGGCCGGCGATGCTTTGGGCCATAGCCTGGGTGACATCGAACGGTTCGGGCAGCATGTGCCAATGCGGGTAGGCCAGTCGAGCCAAAGTCAGCAGCGTTTTGGCGGCAGGTTCTTCGCTAAGCGGGCGCGAGGGTCGATGGGATCGGGCCGGTAGGCCGAGTTGTTCCATTTTGTTGGTAAAGGAGAAGCGCAGCGCATCGCTAACAAAGGGAGCCAGAACCACAATTTCATCGGGCGAGACGCCTTCTTCCTTTATAAGGGTGGCGATCCGGCTAACGACCCAATCGATAGTTTGCGGGTAGAAGCGTTTTTGTTCGAAGGTCATGATGAGGCGCGGATCGAGGGGGGATTGGAGATTGGAGATTGGAGATTGGTTATTAGTAATTGGTAATTGGAGATTAGAGATTGGAGATTGGTAATTAGTAATTGGTAATTGGTCATTAGGGGTTGGAGATGGTTCGGGTATGGCGTCGTTATCTTGCTTCGCCTTAGCCTTAGCCTCAGCCTTATTCTTAGCCTCAGCCGGTTGAACATCGACTTCAACGCCCAGAATTTTGGCGGCACGGCGACCGAATTCGAGCATCAGGGGCGGGGCGACCTGGGAGCCGGTGCGCTGGATGGTTTCGTCGGCCAGTTCGGATAGGTTGTGGGCGGTGCGCCAGTTGGCACCCAGAAAGATGCGGTAGCCGGCGTCTTCATCGTAGATGACAAGTGACTCGTCTGTCGCGGGTAGCCAGTCGCGTAGGATACGATGGGCGAAGGGGTTGTCCTCTTCAACGTTATCAACGATGAGGTAGCGGTAGCGATTAAGGATAAACTGCTTGACGCCGGGCACGGGCCACAGGTGGCGATCAAAGGTTTCGATGCGCAGGGAGAAGTCGAGCAGGTTGCGGGCCAGACAGAATTCGCGAAAGCGGTTGACGCAGGCCTGGGTGTGTTCCAGGGCCACCCGGCTGCTGGGATCGAGCGCGATGGAGGCAGCTAACCGCTGGCCGACCTGGGTATGGGGTAAGCCCATCAGGGCCGCCTTGTTGAGGTTATCCAAAATCTGGCTCATGAGGCGCGGTAGCGAGATGGTGAGTGGCACAACGTTGGGATCGAAATAGCCCTGGCGTAGTAAAGGAGCAATGGCTTGTTGCAAGTAATATTGGGCTGTTTCAATCGTCAGAAAGATGGGCGATGCCGTAGGGCTTTCGAATCCGGACGGGTCGGCGATGAGCGGCCAGAACAGATCGATGGTCTTCAAGGCCAGGCCGTTCATGGTTAGAACGTCGACGGTGCCGGCACCTGCCAGTTGAGAGTCGCGCAATAGATCGCGATAGGGTTGGGCCAGGGTCAACTGCGGAACAAGGACCAAGATATTGTTGGCCGGAATATTAGTGGTCAACCACCGCCGTAGTGTCTCGACAGCATGACCTGTTTTGCCGGTACCGGCCGGGCCGGTTAAAAATGTTACAGCCATGTTTCACTCGATGTTGTCAATATAGAGAAATTTTAGCACAAATGAGCGAGGATGTGAAACGTACCACCTCGGTGTAGTAGAATTTTCTAATTATTTTCTTATGAAGTTTATATTTTTCTCTGATTTTATTAGTTTAAGTTGTAGACTGGTAGTTTTGTATCTCAGGCTATTTAATATTTTGACCTAGCGATAGGAAATTTGGGGGAGAGAAGGCCAACTTGGCTACATTGCCAATACTTTCTGCTTTATATTCTTTTGTCATCATGATACAATAGTGCTTAAGAGAGTATAGAATGACAGCCTAGCTTCGTTCACTCAGTATCTACTTGTACCGTAGTGTTTTATCCACCCTTCCCTCTTGCCTCCACCTTCGCCTTGATAGGCTACGATCAATCCATTAAATAATGTTCTATAACGGGTAGCCATCTTGAAAGTTTTGGCCCATGCGGTTTTTTAATTATTTCAAATCTCGAATTCGTTTCAAAGTTATTTTACCTTACGCTATCTTGACCATAGTCGTAGCGGCTATTGGCGCATTTCTCAGCACTCGCCTGGTTGCTGGTTCGGTACAAGAGCGCATTAACAGTCAGCTTCTTGCGACATCCAGCGTAGTTGCCGACGAACTAAGCGCACTGGAAGATACCCAGTTGGCCGATCTTCGAACCATTACGTTTACCGATGGATTTGAAGATGCGGTTGTTGAGCGAGATAAAGAACGTATTCAAATGTTGTTGTTTCCTCTTGTCGTTAGTAAAGATATTGACCGAGTTGATATCCTTAACCACGATGGGAATTATCTTTTTGGTATTCAACGCCCGGCAGGATCGGACAGTGTTGAAGATTATATGGTAGTCGACGATCTAAACGGTATTGAATGGACTCGCTGGCCTATTGTACAAAGTGTTCTCAGCGGAGTTGTGGACGATCTAGGGGACAAATTTGTTACCATTGAAACAATTGACAATGATCTGATGTTTTTTACAGCCGGTCCTTTAAAGCAAGAAAACCAAATTATTGGGACCGTTCTGGTGAGTACGCATATCCCCGACTTATTGGGATCACTAAAACAAGCAACATTATTAGACGTCAGCCTTTATGACCTTGATGGAGATCTTATCGACACCACCTTTCTGAATAGAGAAAAGACGGCTCAGGTATTATCGCTCGACAGACAAGCTCAAATAGAGTTGATTGAAGATGGTAAAGAAGGCTTAGCCCGATCAGTTAGTTTGGGCGATGTATTGGATGATTATGAGGTTCTTTACAATGTTTTTAGAGCGCGAGGCGAGCCATTAGGTTTTTACTCAGTTGCACTATACACAGACTATATTAATTCGTCGAATACTAATGCCCGCAACCAAATGGTACTTATTTTTGCGATTACACTGCTGCTGGTTTTCTTTATAGGCTATGTTACGGCCAATGCCATTACCAGGCCGGTTCAGCATCTTATGGAAAATGCGATGGCTGTGGCCAGCGGTGATCTCACCCGTCGAACAAAGATAAACTCAAATGATGAAATCGGCTCGCTTGCCCGTTCATTAGATCATATGACCGAAAGCTTGGCCAACTATACCCACAAGCTCCAAAATAGAATTGCGGAACTTGTGCTTCTATATGAGAACAGCACGGCAGTTACGGTTAAATCTGGTCTCAACTTAGATCACATTACGAAGGCCATCGTCGATAGTATAAAAGGCGTAATCAAAGGCACCGATCAGGTGGTGGTTTATCTACTCGACGCCAATAAACAGTATCTGGTGCCCAGAGCGTCTACTTCAGCACCCTTTGATAGCTTTAACAAGCTGCCTTTTTTTGAAAACGGACCGTATTGGAATATTTTATCAGAAACCAAAACACAAATTGTCGATCTGGATCAAATTAAGCCGAACACAACAAACGGTTTTTACACAAATGACGCAAAGCCCCATGCCTTGGTTGTACCCTTAATTGCCAGCAAGGAAGTTATCGGGATGCTGGCGCTGTTGCCGCGCCCCGATCAATCAGGTATTGGGCAGCTTGATGAGGATAATGAGCGTTTGTTAATTATTCTTGCCAACCAGTTTGCTATTACCATTAAAAACGCCCAACTCTTCGACGCTACCCAAAAAGCGTACGAGGAGCTGCGCCATCTTGATGATCTGAAGACCGAATTTATCAATATTGCCGCCCACGAGCTTCGCACCCCTCTGGGAGCTATGATCGGTTATGCCAGTTTTTTAGAAAAGCGGGTTCAACCAAAGTTGCATAAATCGGTTCGGTTTCTTATTGCCAGTTCGCTACGGATGCGCACCATGGTTGACGCGATGCTGGCAATTCAACGTTTGGATGCAGGCACGGCCTTTTTAAGAATAACGGAAATTCACGTTAGCGATATCATTGAGAAAACGGCGAATGATTTTCGCCCCATGGCTGAATTGGAAGGGCATACGATAGAGGTAGATGTTCCCGATGATCTGCCGACAGTTCCGGCCGATGCGGAGAAGATAGGGCTTATTCTCTCGAATCTTATCTCAAATGCCATCAAATTTACGCCCGAAGGGGGAAAAATCGAGATCATCGCGCAAGATTATCTTAAGGGTATTCTTATTAAGGTTAAAGACAATGGGGTTGGAATTTCAGAAGAAGATCAAGCTCAAATTTTTGAGCGTTTCTACCAGGTTCGGCCTGATCACCTGGCCGGACATGGCGGGATGGGCATTGGTTTAACGATAGTAAAGCATCTTATAGAGCTTCATAATGGTCAGGTATGGGTGGAAAGTGAAGAAAACAAGGGAACTACATTTTTCTTCACTATTCCCAATGAAGTATCTGATGAAGATGCTGACGAGGAAAAACAAGAAACGGATGAGCATAACCCATCCGGCAGCTTGGTAGTCGATGGCCGGCCGTTGGAAATTGCCAAAAGTTAAGCAGCTATTACTATGAATGACCTTGAAAACAGCCCAAACGAACCAAAAGAAAGGCCGCGACGTCTCGGTGAAGTAGACGCGCTGCTTTTGGTATTCCTCTTGATTGGGTGGGTACTTATCTTTTTGTTTGCCACACTGGGGTTATACCGGGTGAATGAAGGGTGGTTACCCATCAACACCGTGGTTCGAGCCGCAGCCAATTACAGCGTTGATGCTCACGATGCTCCCCGATTGGCACAAGTCAAGCCGGAAATTGTCGAGGCTGTCAAGCAAGATGAAAAGGCTAGAGAATCTCTCAGAACGCCGACAGTAACCATTACAACTATCATAACTACAACTATAACGCCAACCCCCAGTCCCACCAATCGGCCTCCACTTCAGGTTGATGTAGGCGGGCCGTACAAAGGTCAAGAGGGCAGTGAGATCGCTCTGGCTGCAACCAATTTCAGCTCCGCATTAGGTATTATCCCTGGTGGCGTTTCCTATTTATGGGATTTGGATGGCGATGGATTTTTTGATGACGCTGAAACGAAAGAGACCACCGTGACCTTTTTCGATGAAGGTGACTATCCAATTAGCGTTAAGGCTGTCGACCTTATAGGTCGAGAGGCTATTGACACCACGGTGGCCAATGTTATTAATCTTGATCCGATAATACAAATGGGGGCCGACCAGTATACCAGCGAAGGACGAATAGCCTACCTAACTGCTACCGCCAGCGATCCGGGACGGGACGTACTCTTCTACCAGTGGGATTTTGGTGATGAGACCAACGGCGTTAATAACACGCTGCGCCCGCAACATATCTTTGGTGATGACGGTGAATATCTTGTCACACTGCGAGTTCGAGACAATGACGGCGGCGAAAGTACCGATACGCTAACCGTTTATGTCGGCAATTTACCGCCTGATGTTGATGCCGGATCAGATCACGTAGTTGACGAAGGCACCTCTGTTACACTTAGAGGCGATGCCACAGATCCGGCCGAAGATAATGACACACTTTCTTTTGCTTGGGACCTGGATTACGACGGTAGCAATTTTGATGCTGATGTAGAAGGCGATGAAGTCACCACCACCTATAACGATGGCCCGGCTAATATTGTAGCCGCTTTGGGGGTAAAAGATGAAGACGGCGGCGAGTCTATCGACACCGTCGATATTACGGTTAACAACGTTGCCCCAACAATCGGCGACGTATCAGACAGCGGGCCGGTAGGTGAGGGTTCGCCTTTAATTATCACCGTTTCAGCCGCCGATGTTGGCGACGATGTTCTCACCTACTCCTTCGACTGGGATAATGATGGCGTTTACGATACCATTCAACAATCCAACTCAGGATCAAATGTTTGGTACGACGAAAATGCTCCTAATAGTCCATACCAAGTTGGCATTCGCGTTGATGACGGTGATGGTGGCGAAGCTACGGCCTTAACGGCTGTCTCTGTCTTCAACGTACCGCCTATAGCCATTGCGCAGACGTCTGATCAATCCTATTTTGAAGGCTCCGCCGTTCCCTTTGACGGCAGCGAATCTTATGACCCTGGCATAAATGATCTACTAACCTATGCCTGGGATTTTGGTGACGGCTCGACCGGTTCAGGAGTCAATACAACGCATACGTATCCTGATAACGACGTCTATTCGGCAACGCTTACTATCACTGATGACAGCGGTGCCGTGGGGCGAGATTCTATTCTTGTGACAATCCTCAATGCCAACCCCAGAGCCAATGCCGGACCGGATCGCTTCATTGAGGAAGACGAGAATATAAGCCTTACAGTAACCAGCAGCGACGCCAATGACCTCGGTGACGATGAATTAACCTTTGCCTGGGACTTTAACTATGATGGCACAACCTTCACGGAGGATGCAAATGGTGAGTCAGCGACATATCTCTACCCGGAACTCGATGGCCCACGCGAACTGATTGTAGCGCTGCGGGTTCGCGATGATGATTATCCGGCCCCAACCGACAAAGGCGGCGAAATTGGTGAATTTATCGACACGTTCAGGCTCATCATTGAAAACGTGCCGCCTGATAATGTGGATGCCGGAGGACCATATAAAGGCATCGTCACCCAACCGATAACCTTAACAGCTAAAACAGCCACCGACATATCGAAAGATCCGCTGATGTACTCCTGGGACTTCACGTATACCGACGAAGACTCATTTACTTCTGATGCAAAAGGGCAGGTTGTTTCCCATACCTGGAATACATTCGGATTGTTCACGGTAGGGCTTCGCGTTTCTGACGGAGACGGCGGTGAGACATTTGATACGACTACCGTTAATGTTAATGCCGTTCCCGTTGCGAATGCCGGCCCCCCTCAAGAGGGGCTGGAAGGCGAGGCCATTCAATTTAACGGTGGAGCCTCTATCGATCCGGATAACGACAGTTTAACTTATACCTGGGATTTTGGCGATGGTACGCTCACGCAAACCGGTATTACGACGACCCATGCTTTTGCCGACAACGGCTCTTATACAGTCACACTAACGCTCGAAGACAGTGACGGTGATGTAAGCACAGATGTTGTTACGGCAACTATCTACAACGCCAACCCACGGTTAAACCCAATACCCGACCAAACGGTTATGGAAGGAGAATCTCTTGTGCTTGTCGGTTCGGCCACGGATCCGGGTACCGATGATATTCTCACTTATACCTGGGATTTTGACTATGATGGGACCACGGTAAATGAAGATGCTACCGGACCCAATGTTAGCCGATTATTTCCAGATGGCCCAGCTACCTTTACAGCCGCGCTTCGTGTTGTAGACGATGATTTCCCCTATGACATAAGCGAGGGTGGTGAAAGGGGCCGAGCATTGAGCATATTCCAAATTACTGTAGAAAATAGCCCTCCAGAGGTCGTAATAAGTTCTGAAAACTATAATGTTATTGAAGGTCAACCCCTTACATTAGAGGGTTCAGCTACAGATGTCGGTAACGATACAATAACGTACGCCTGGGATTTGGATGACGATGGCACATTTGAGACGCCAGGAAGATCGGTCGTTAATACCTGGCCCACCGGTGGCGTTTATCAAGTAACGCTACGGGCAACCGATAGCGATGGAGACTCCAGCACAGCTACCGCCACCGTGACCGTTGACTTTATTCCTACTGCGAATGCCGGCGGGCCTTACAACGGATCAGAAGGAGTCCCCATAACACTTGATGGTTCCGGATCGTTTGATCCAGATAACACCAACTTAACATTTACCTGGAATTTTGGGGATGGCACGCCAGTAAGTAGCGATACCAGTCCAACTATTCGCCACGTCTATCCGGATAATGGCACATATATAGTAACACTAACAGTTAGCGACAGATGGGGTGCAGCAGCAACTGATCAGGCAACAGTTACGGTTATAAATACCCCGCCGACAGCCGTTACCGATGGCCCTTATAATGGTAATGAAGGACAACCCATTACGTTTGACGGCAGTGGTTCATCGGATATTGGCTTTAACGATACGCTAACCTATGCCTGGAACTTTGGGGATGGCACGCCAATTGTCACCACTGGCCCAATTGTTACGCATGCCTATGCTGATAACGGCACATACAATGTCAGTTTGCAAGTTACCGATAAAGACGGCGGCACAAACACGGCTAACACCACAGCAACCATTATCAACCTCGATCCTACAGCCGACGCCGGCGGACCTTACCAAACTACGATCAATGTCAGCACCAACTTAACCGGCAGCGGATCAGACGTCGCGGCTGACACCTTAACGTTTGAGTGGGATCTAAACGGAGACGGTACATTTGAAACCTCGGGCATGACACCTTCCTATACCTGGACTACACCGGGCCTTAAAACCATCACGTTGAGAGTAACGGACGATGATGGCGGATCCACAACCGATACCGCCTCCGTTGATGTGGGCAGCCCGCCGACAGCTAACCCCGGAGGCCCTTACACGGCTAATGAAGGCACCGCTATCACGTTTAACGGCAGTGCTTCATCCGATCCGGATGGGGATTCATTAACATACCTGTGGAACTTCGGCGATGGATCGGCTACGGCAACCGGGGCTATTGTCAACCATACATATGGCGATAATGGCACGTACACCGTGAGCCTAACTGTCAATGACGGACGCGGCGGTGTCTCAACCGTATCGACAAATGTTACGATCAACAACGTAGCGCCAACCGCAAATGTTGGTGGCCCCTATAGTGGCGATGAAGGCTCAACCATCAACTTTGACGGTAGTGGTTCCAGCGATCCCGGAGCCAACGATACGCTAACCTATGCCTGGAACTTTGGCGACGGTGTAACCGGCTCAGGCCAAACGCCATCGCACACCTATGATGATAACGGCACATTCACAGTAGAGTTAACCGTTACCGATAAAGATGGTGCTTCTACCAGTCAATCGACAACGGTTACAATTGCCAACCTACCACCATCAGCCAATGCCGGTGGCCCCTATAGTGGCGATGAAGGCTCAACCATCAACTTTGATGCTGGTGGTTCCAGCGATCCCGGCGTTAACGACACCTTAACCTATGACTGGGACTTTGGCGACGGCACAACCGACTCGGGCGCAACGGTAGCACACACATACGACGATGACGGTAATTACACCGTTACCCTCACCGTCACGGACAATGATGGGGATACCGATACCGATACAATCAACGTTCCTATTGCCAACCTCGACCCCACAGCCAATGCCGGTGGACCGTATAATACGACGGTCGATACACCCATATCGCTTTCAGGCAGCGGGACTGACCCTTCCGTAACCGACCCGTTAACATTTGACTGGGATTTGGACAACGATGGTACGTTTGAGTCTCCAGGGCAATCCGTAAGCTTCACAAGCTCCACAACCGGAACTTATACGGTCGTGTTGCGCGTGAGTGATGATGATGGGGGATCGACTACAGATACGACCACAGTACAGGTAAACAGTCTATTACCGCTAGCCTGGTTAAGTTTGCCATTTATCCTGGCCGGGAGGAGAAAACGAAAAAGACGTTGAAAATTTGACAACTGTTAACATTTCTAGTCAAATTAAAAGTCGCAAATTACGAACTGTTATTTTAGAACTTACGCAGTTAGGTGTAATAAACAAGGTGACAGTCACTTTTGCCGAAAATGAACGTCCGTTTAGCCCAAAAAGGTCGATTGATCACACGCAAGTGACTGTCACCTTTTTAACTACGTAACTTATAATTTATCATAGCGATAAACCAATCCAGGAGCTATCCATGGCAAGTCAATTTAACTTAGCCTTAATTCCAAAACGTGCCCAGAAATACTTTGAAGCCAATCCCAATGTACTGGTGGTTGAAGACGACAAAATTATGGGGCAAATGGTTACCGACATTCTCGATGATGTCGGCTTTGAAGTTACACGAGCACCAAACGGCGCAGTTGCCTTCGAAAAGTTGAAAGAAAAGCAAATTGATTTTATTATACTTGATATTCTGCTGCCGGAACTCGATGGCTTTCAAATCTATGGCAAACTACAAGAGAATTCTAAAACAAAAGCTATCCCTGTTATGATAGTGAGTGCTTGGGCCGATGAAAGAAACATTGAAAAAGCGTCGCGGATGGGGATCCGCCATTTTTTGCCTAAGCCTTTCACCGAGGACGAGTTAATGTACACCATTTTAACGCTCCTCATCGATAGTTCTCATAAAGACAAATAAGACATAAGCGTCAGGTTTTTTAGTCAGCAGCGTCAAAATTGGGTCGAGTTATCAATTTTACAAAACACACTAGTTTCCGTGTAATGATAGTGTTTGTGTTTGGAGACACACGTGGTTATTAATCTAGAATGGCAAGAAAGAGGCCCATTACAAGATGATGGGCAGCAGCTTATCTTTAAGGGGCGCGAAATCTGCACGCCTAACAATTATCCTAACCGGCTGCCTTGCCACAACCCAGACTGTGATTGTGGGGGGTTTGAAATTGGGGGGCGAGTAGCCAAACTGTTGGCTTCTCGAAAGTTTAGTGAAGAAAACTCGCTTATCTGCATCAATGCTATTAACGAAAATCGAGATAAGCGATGCTTGCATACCATAATTTACACCATTACTTCAGTCTCTCCCTATCGACGCGTGACGGCCGATAGGTAACGTTGTAGCACGTTAGAAATTTTTGCAAACAAAAAAGCCGACGTAGCAGTCGGCTTTTTGTTTTCTCTCATCACAGTTACTACTCAAACACCAACCGGTGATACTTTTTCTTACCGGCTCGTAACAAAATACCCTCATCCGTATCATCTTCAGCCGTCAGTTCGGCTGACACATCGTCAACCCGATTATCATTTACGTAAATACCGCCCTGTTGCAGCATGCGCCGGGCATCGCTGCGCGATTTGGTGAGGCCCACCTCGGCAAAAATTTCCAAAACACCTAACCCATCCGCCAGGCGAGACCGTGAAACGGTCGTCGTTGGCATTGAGTCAACATCGCCGCCTTTATGGCTAAACGCAGCCTGGGCACCTGCTTCAGCAGCTTGGGCTTCGGCCTCACCGTGGGTGATAACGGTAGCTTCATAAGCCAGCACCCGCTTCGCTTCACGGATTTCGGCCCCTTCCAAGGCACTAAGCCGTTTAATCTCGTCCATCGGTAAGAAGGTGAATATCTTGAGCAGTTTCTCAACATCCCGATCATCACAGTTGATCCAATACTGATAATAATCATACGGGCTAAACTTATTCGGATCGAGCCACACAGCGCCATCAGCCGTTTTGCCCATTTTAGCCCCGCTCGACGTTGTCAGCAGCGGATAGGTCATAGCCTGCACCGTCTTACCTTCGAGCCGCCGGATCAAATCGACACCGGCCAGCAGATTGCCCCACTGATCATCGCCGCCAAGCTGTAAAGTACAGCCGTAGCGACGAAATAGCTCCAGGTAGTCGTAAGCCTGTAATATTTGGTAATTAAACTCGATAAAACTCAAACCGCGCTCCAAACGCTGCTTGTAAGCTTCAGCAGCCAGCATGCGATTAACGCTAAAGTGGCGGCCTATTTCGCGCAGAAACGTCACATAGTTGAGTTCAAGCAGCCATTCGGCATTGTTGATGGTTATGGCCTGATCCGCATCAAATTTTAGATAATGGTTCAACTGGGCCTGGATCGAGCGACCGTTGGCTTCAATTAGCTCGCGGGTGAGCATTTGGCGCATTTCGGTTTTACCACTTGGATCACCAATCATCGTGGTGCCGCCGCCGATAAGGCCGATAGGACGATGCCCGGCCTGCTGCAGATGCATCATCGCCATAACGGTTACCAAATTGCCCACGTGTAAACTATTAGCGGTGCTATCGTAGCCGGTGTAAAAAATGACGGTTTCATTGCTGAACTGCTGCCGGAGGGCATCCTCATCGGTTACTTGGGCAACAAAACCGCGCTCATTTAAAGTATCAAATACATTTTTGGTCATACCGTGAAAACTCTTTCAGATGTTAGGTTCTTATTACGAACCTATTTTACTCACTTAGGGGAGGAATGAGCAATTCCATACCCACACGAATTAAGCTGGGGCTAGAAATTTTATCGCGGTTGGCTTCGTAAATAATCGGCCACAGACTGTAATCACCATAGATTTTATAGGCGATGCCGCTCAGCGTATCGCCGGGCTGAACCACATACGTCTCCGGTTGGTCATCCGGTGGCGGATCAGTCGGCGGATTGTCTTCCGGCGGAACGGCTGTCCCGAGAAATCGCTGACTGTTGGCGGTCATTGTGTCTAAGAGCGTTTTTGTCTTATCCGGGGATGTGTCAAAAACACGCTCTACCAAAACGGCCCCTGTGCTACGAATATCATCGAGAAGCTGATCCGATACCTGGTCCGGCGAGGCCACAACGCTCACATAAGCCCATCGACCGGCCACTTCCTCAGCAGCAAAGGTGAAGTCCGGCTTAAAGTACCGGATATACGTTAATGCGGCCTGGAAATAGCCATCCCGATCACCCAGTAGCACCACGTGTTCACCCGGTTTAGGCTCGATTTGCGGCAAATCATCCGGCGGGTCAGGATCAGTTACGGCTTCGCCCATGACGATAGCATATTTGGCCCCGGCGGTTAAGTTAACTACGACCGTTTCGTCGACATCAAAAGTTTGCTGACGAGTACGATGGGTATCGCTAAAGACACGGTACAGTTCAGACTTGCGAGCCTTATTCCATGTTGTCAGGAGCTTCCACGGCTCGACCGCCAATTGGCCGGCGACCTGAGCTTCAACAAGCAACTCTTCATTATCCATTTCGATAAAACAGTGGCCCGCAATGCCTGTGGCCCGCCAGCTTACGGCATCATCTTGAAAAGCATTTCCGCCCAGCGTACTATGCTGCGTAACATCAAAACGGTAGGCCATCCCGGCGGTCAGATCCTGAACAGCAGAAAATGTAGCCGGCTCTTGCACGGGATCCCACGTTTCGCTAAATCGCCGCAAGACATCACGAATCGGTTTGGCAACATTGCCGACTTTGAAGATACCAAAACTGGCCTGGTAAGGATTGTAATCAATATCCAGATCGTTAAGCTTCCACTTATACGCGCCGCCAAATTTGGCGGCACGCAGGTAGGCGTGCATCGCCGCTTCATACAAACACGTTAGCTCTGCCGCGATCGGTTGGCTGGTAGACGGATTAGTGCTGGTATGATTGCTCCAACCAAACTCGCCAAAGACAATGGGCTGATCGGGAAAGACGCGGCGCAGCCCCTCAAGGTGAGCCTTGTTGACGTTGAAGCCGGCCAGCGACAAACTGGCGTAGTTATGATACTCTTGAAAATCTAAAATTTGGCTGGCCGGCAGGGAGGCAAACTGCATCCAGTTCCATCCCACTGTGAGGAGTTGTTGACAGCCGGTAGCCCGAACCGGATCAATTCGGGCACGCAGCCAGGCATCGACCGTCTTGTTCATCACATCAATAAAGGTGTACCAGGATTCGGCCTCGTCCGAGAGCATAAAATCGACGATGCTCGCACCCTTGCCTTGATTGATAAAATTGCCGGAGGCCTGATTATATTCAAGGAAGATGCGCAGAGCATTGATATAATAATAGGCCTGATCGGGATTGAGATGGCTGGGAATGCTGCGTTTTTGTTGAAGCTCAAGCGCTTCCTCGCGGCTAACGCGCTCACCATAATAATCAACCAATTCGCTGGTTTGCACCGCTGCCTCATAGCCACTGGGATAAATACCCGCCACTAAATTATAAAATACAGGTTCGTTTTCCAGATCGTAGGCAAAAATCGTCGGCACATCGAGATAGCGCTCGGCGATTTTGGTATCCACTTGAGAAACGTAAGACAAGTTGAGATTGTGGGAGTCGTTAAAAGTGAGCAACACCTTCAACTGATGGTCTTGAGCCAGAGAAAGCGTTTGATCGAGCTTGGCAAAATTATTTTGTCGAATATCTTTATCAAGAGCCGAGTGAACAAAAAGCCGAATAGAATTAAAGCCACACTCTTGCGCTTTGCGGAAATCAAGGGCAATCAGATCGGGATCAAACAGATCCGACTCCCACATTTTCCAGCCTCGATCAAAATAGCCGGCATAATTAACCCCCAACGCAAAAAAGGAGTTATTTTGTGAGTCTACAAAGTGACGTTTATCTGCTGCGACTTTAATCAAGGCCATGGGCTGAAGCGCCTCCAAACAATGGTATTGTTATTGGGTTTAGGGGAGCGTGGAAACAGTATAGCATAATCCCCTATCAGGAACAATCCTTATCTTATGTTAATTTTACCCCACCTTGTAAAGATACACAAGCAAAAAACAAATCGACGAGATTGGCAGCGCGGTATTAGATGAATCAGCTCATGGTTTCACTGACCTTTTTGGCGAACTGCCCCCAGCCGGTTCGGGCGAATTCCAAATTCTCATACAGATCGGAGTAGCCCCTACGTTGGGGCAAGTAAATAGAGGCCCCATGGACCCGCGTATTATCCGGCTTCTTAACGTCGTGGGGTGCCCCTTTGAGATTAAAGCCGGCGTCTCTTGTGACACCACCTCGCGGAATCCCTCCCAACTCGGCAGCGCTGGCCACAATTAGACCGCCCGCTGTCTCAGGGGTTAGATGGTGCAGAAGTGCGTCAATATCGGCTTTGAGCGCCGCATCACTGTCGCCGGAAGCGCGAGCAACTATCTGAAGCCAATCATAAACATCAACACTGTTGCGGTCCTTAAAGCGTTTGGCACCACCCTGTTTGCCCGAAGCGTCATGGACGGCTTGTCGAATCGATAATTGGTGGGGATAGGTCCGGGTCAATTGTTCGGCCAGTTGCCGGACCAGGCTAAAGGTGGTCTCCATCCGGGCCAAGTCAAAGGCCGATTGGGTATACTTGGTGACGGCTCTAATCTTTCGCCCCATCTCGCCATATACGCGCACAATCATATGGCTAACCGCTCGGGGCGACATAGTTGGATTTTTGGCTAGTGGGCCTAAAATTTTGTGGTAGGGCCAGCCAAAAGCCGGCTCCGTTTCCTGAGAGGCGACCATAAAATGGGCCTGGTTGCGCAGTTGGTAACCGATTTCGACCATCCCCATCAAACAGGCATCAAAGCCCAAGACATCGATCTTTTCCCCGGCCAGAGCGGTAGCCAGAGCTTGCTGTAGGGCCTGATTATCGAGAAAATCTCGGCTGGTTGCATCTAAAGCAATGGCCCGGTAGCCTTCGCTTTCCTTAGCCGCTTTACGAAGGGTGCTAAGAAACAAGGCTTTCTTCAAATCCCCCGGAGACCCGCCACGAACGGAGGACCAATTAAAATCGGGCGGCAGATTTTCCCAGCCGGTGCCGTGATTCCAGATGACCAGCAGATAATGTTCCGCCGGATAGGCCGCGCGTGCCCAGCGGATAAAGTCGGTTAGGACGGCCGGGTTGCCGGTGTTCGAATCACCCAACGGATCGCCAATTATCTGCAGGTGATTGGGCTGCACTTCATAGCGAATCGCGCCCTTGGCCCGACTGTCAAACTCCACGACTACATTGAGATCAGGGCCGCACCCCACCTGCATCATTTCTTTCAGGTCCTTATGCCCCTCCCTTTCCAAATCGTTATCACCGGCCATAAAGACCATTACCGTCCATTTTTTCATGGGTTGCCCATCCTAATCACTTACCTCACCATACAGCATGGCGTGGTCTGAATGTGGAAAAGAAACCAGGGTTTTCGGTGAATTCGATCAATTTCGGGCCAAAAACGGCTCACGCAAGCGCATATTTTCAGTTTTGAAATTAAAACCCTGGTTTCTCAGACCGAAGTCTCGTTGAAGTACTAGCACAATTGACGAAAATCACGCCAGTTGATGATTTATGGGTTAATTCGCTTGCTGCAAATGATGAATATGATGATGGATATCGCGCAGGGTCGGGTAAAGTTGCTGATAAACCCGTCTAAAGCTCTGTTCATAGAACGGCACGTGCTCACCCATCGGTTCAACCAGATATTGGCGATGGCGCAAACTGGATAGGGCTGAGGTAGGATCGGCAAAAACCTTCGCCGCCAATCCTCCCAAAATGGCGGCCCCCAAACTGGTGGCCTCGGATACTTCTGACACGGTAACCGTTTGGTTAAGGACAGTGGCTTTAATTTGCATCAACAACCCGTTGCGTGTACCCCCGCCGATAGCATAAATATTTTGCGGCGGAGCCACACCCGGATACGTTACCAGCGACTCCAATGTATGGCGCGATTCGTAGGCCAGCCCTTCTGAGATGGCTCGAAATAACACGCCCCGTTTGGCATCAGTCGTGAGACCAACAAAAGAACCGCGACCTTTGGGATCATCATGAGGCGGATTGGCCATACGCAGATGGGGCAAAAAGTGGACGCCCAGGCTGCCGGGCGGTACTTGCTGCGCTTCCGTAATGAGTGTCGCGTAGTCATCATCTTGACCGATAATCTCGCGCCACCACTCCACGTTAGCGCCGGAAGCGTAAAGCCCGCCCCCGGCGTAGTAGTGGCCCTCAATTACGTGGAACCCTTGTATATATCCCTGGCGGCCCATCTGCGGATCGGTAACCGGCGCGGCGAGCGGTGTAAAGACTGCCTCCGCTGTTCCCATCGAATTAAGCACATCACCGGGCTTAATGGCCCCTACCGCCAACGCCCCGCACACATGATCATGTCCGCCCGCTCCGACCCGAACGTGGGTAGGCAGGCCGGTTAAGGCCGATGCCTGCGGTGTCACCGGGCCTAAGTCTGTGCCACCAACCAGCAAGGGGGCAAATATCTTGGATGGCAAGCCAACTTCTTGTAATAAATCTTCGTCCCAACGGCCCTCGGCCAAGTTCAATGCCAAGGTGCGGGATGCCAACGAAAGATCGGTGGCCGGTACACCGCACAAACGGTAGGCGATATAGTCGGCTGTATTTAGCCAGAGCGCGATACGCTTAAAGGCATCCGGCTCGTTCTCTTTGATCCACAGCATTTTGCACATGCCGAAGATTGGCTGCAACGATAAACCGCTTACCGCAAAGAGGCGATCTTTGCCGATGGTTTTATCCAGCCATTCCACCTGGGGTTGGGTTCGGCGATCAAACCAGGCGATGGCCTCATATACCGGCTGGCCGGCGGCATCAATCGGTACTGCCGTCTCGCCCATACTGGCGACGGCGATGCCGGCAATGCTATCGGCATTATCAAGCTGCTGAGTCGCTTGCCGCAAAGCCGAGGCGGTCGCTTGCCACAACTCTTCGGGGTCGTAGTAGGCCCAGTTGGGCCGGGGATAATAAGTAGGGGTTGGCGTACTGGCTTGGGCCACGGTTTGCCCACTGGGATCAAAAATAATCGCTTTGATGTTGGTGGTGCCGACGTCGATGCCGACTAATAGGGGTGTTGTGGACATAGTTATTCACGCTTTAGTTGATGCAGATTAACAGCCGTCAGGTACCATGAGGTAAAACCAGGTTTATCTTGGGGCTGGTTTTAAGATAAAAGTGGCTCTTTTGGAACTCAGGGGGTTGACAAGATCGTAAAACGTAAAACGTAATCCTTTTTTACGCATCACGTTTTACGTTTTATGGTGTCAACCCCACGAAATCCTGTTGAACCATAAAAGTTTGAGTTCGTTTCGTAAATTAGCCTTTCACTGCTCCCAGGGTTAAACCGCGTACGATATACCGTTGTGCCAGCAAGGCCAGAATGGTTGGCGGTAACATTGTCAGCAAGACGCGGACACCCACGAACCAAAATTGAACACCACGGGTATGTTCAGCCCCAGCGATGATGACCGGCATTGGAATGGCATCCTTGCTGGTCAAAGCCAGGGCAAAGAGAAACTCATTCCAGCTAAAGGCCAAACAGATAATCCATGTAGCAACTATCCCCGGCACAACCAGCGGCAGGGCGATCTGGCTAAATGCCTGGAAACGGGATGCACCATCAACCATAGCCGCGTCTTCCAACTCAAGCGGAAGTTCGCGGAACATTTGGCTGAGGATGATGACCGGGAACGGCAGGATGAACGTCGCGTTGAGCAATATCAAGGCAAAGACCGAATCGAGCAACCCGACCTGACGCATAAGCAAAAAGAAGGGAATGACGAACAACACGGGCGGCATAACCCGCTGCGAGAGAAACCAGGTTGTCAACGACCCATTATCGAAGCGTCGAAAGCGGAATCGCGCTAGCGCATAGGCGGCTAGCGTTCCTAACGGCACTGCTAGTGACGCTGCACCTACGCCAATTAAGGTGCTGTTGATTAGCGCTCGGCGAATTTCGGGGATAGCTAACTCGGCTTTCCAGTGTTCCCATGTGGGCGTAAATTGTAAATAGGGAATCCAAGTGGGTTGGAATGTGTCGGCCGGTTTTTTGATGGAGTTAAGGAAAGCCCAATAGAACGGGAAGAGAACCCAGAGCAAAGCGACGATAATAACGATACCAACGACAATTTTTCCGGCAAGAGAGAGTGGCTTTTTTTTCCGCATGATTTACCTCGGCATTTCGTAGAGGGCGCGAATGCGTCCGTATAACAGGGTGACAATAACCATAACAATAACCAGGAGCAAGAATCCTTGCACCGCCGCATAGCCGTGGTCAAAAAAGCGTAGCGCGGTACGATAGGTGAACAAGCTGTAGACTTCGGTAGCCCGACCGGGGCCACCTAAGGTAAGACTGGTGGGAATATCGAATACTTTGAAGGCTTCCACCACACGCAATAACAAAATGAGCCACAAAGTGGGGGCCATAAGCGGCAGAGTAATATGTCGAAAAAGAGTCCAGCCCGAGCCGCCGTCGACTTCGGCGGCCTCATATAGATCTTGTGGTAATCCTTGTAAGCCGGCCAAAGAAACCAGAAAGACAAAAGGTGTCCATTGCCAGATATCAATCAGCATAACAGCTATAGGTGCCCATGTTGGGTTTGATAGCCACGGGCGTCCGGTTCCGCCAAGTGAGGTAATAAATAAATTGATGGGTCCATTACTCTCATAGTAGAGCGTGATACCCAAATAACCGACAGCCACCGGCGTAGCAAACAAGGGCAGGGTCATCAAGGCGCGAAAGATATTTTTTCCCTTAATCTCGCGGTTAAAAAAGAGAGCCAGACCGAAGCCCAGCAGCATCTGCACGCCTACGGTAATAATCACAAAAAGAATGGTTATGAAGAGCGCCCATCGAATATTTTGATCGGTGAAAAGGCGCTGATAGTTATCGAACCAAATAAATTGGTTGCGCTGGCCGAAACGAAAACTCCAGAAACTGGTAAATACGGCGTACAGCAGCGGAAAAATGGTAAAGAGCAAAATCCACACAACCGCCGGCAAGATGAAAAATAGCCCGGTGTTATCGTTGGTACTATGTCCTGCAGCATCTTGGCTCGATACCTTGGTAGTTTTTGTAGTTTTGGTTGAAGGTGACAAAGTTTCGTTTCTCCTTCTTCATGGTTTGTTTTAAGACGGTTAGCGTTTTTTGAAGTCGATGTGTATAGCATCGTTCCTGATGCGTTTAGTGATTGATCAAGCGTTTCGATCTCTAAGCTCAGGAATTACAATGGATAGTCTTAAGATTTTGAGGGGTGGCAGCTACGAGAAGTGGCTGCCACCCCGTTTTACAAATTCAACTACGTAATCCTCAATCCTTAGAAACCTAACGAATCGCGATAAATCTCACCTTGCTGCTCACGTCCGAGACGATCGGTGATCTGCTCGAAATCGGAATAGGTTGCTTCTAAAGCTTCTGCAGGCGTAACCTGACCAGTTGCGGCTTCGGAAAGGTGAATATCGAGAGCCGTCCAGTATTCAAACGTACCGGGGATACGGAGGTACGGGAATTGAAGTTCGGCACTGAAGTTATCGTAATAGGCTTTGGTGTAGTCTTTGATATCCTGCTCATCCCAGCCGGCAGCCAGATAGTCATCAAGGCTCGCATCCCCTTCGGGCGGCAGATAGTGGCTGAAACGTCCGGGGTCAGCACCGTCCCAACCGCGAGCGGCGTAAACGGACGATTTTTCGCGGGTGGCCATTAGGGCTAACAGATAGTAGGTGGCTTCCGGTGCGTCGGAGTATTTGGAGATAACGCCGGCCCAAGAACCGCCGGTGGTGTTGCCGACCATATTCGGTTCTGCAGTTTCAACCCACTCATCGGTATTTAGGTTATAGTATTCCATGGTGCCGGGGATGGGAGCGGAGCCGATTTTACCTTGAACTTGGCTACCTTCTTGTTGAGCCAGCGAGCCTAAGTCACCCCAGGTAAAGGTAACGGCTGCCTGACCGCGCAGGAAGTGGTCCCAGCTTTCGCCCAAACTCCAGCCAAGCATGGCTTCGGGGCCAAACTGAACGAGATCGACCAGGGTTTCCATAGCCCGAGCGTGGCCGGGGCTGTTGACCAGGGGTTCCATCGTTTCGGGATCGAACCAGTAAAGATTGGGGTTGTCCGGCCCAATAACGAACGGAGCGGAGAAGGACATAAAGTGGAACATGCCTTGCCCGCCAACTTTAAGGTGCATGGTCAAGCCGCTATCACCTTCGCCGTCGCCGTTGAGGTCTTTACCATTGAAGTATTCGGCTACGTCACGGAATTGATCCCAGGTTTGCGGTACATCCAGCGGGTAACCGTACGCTTCTTCAAAAGCGGCTTGGTGATCTGCATCGGCCAGCAGGTCACGGCGATAATACATAACCTGGCCGTCATGGTCGTTGGCGACCATGTATTTACTGCCGCCATACTCCAGCAGCGCGCGCGGGCCGGGCTGAACATCGTCAATATCCCATTGGGGGAAGCGGGGGTCATCGTAATATTCATCGTAGGGGATAATGAAGTCACCACCAACCAGATCGCCTAGCCACCAGCCACCAGCGATAGAGGTATCATACTGGCCTGTGCCGGTAGTCAGATCGGTCATCAGTTTCGGGAAGTGTTCGGCAAAGGGAACTTCAACGATTTCAAGAGTAGCGCCGGTGGCTGCCTCAAATTCGTCGCGTACTTCATAGAAGGGGCCGGAGATGGGGCCTTTTTCACCGGCGGTGTTGACAATAACGGTAACCGTTTGTCCTGCAAAGGGGCAGTCAGAGCCACAGGGTTCGGCTACAATAGGCGGTAAGAGTTCGCCGGCTTCAACCACAGTTGCATCTTGCCCTTCATCAACGAC
>JAGRBZ010001007.1 GCA_020433805.1 Anaerolineae bacterium | reverse complement strand
GCTCATCTCAGCTCTTCCACAGAGGCGCCGTTCGAGGCAACACTGATATAGATGGCCGGCGTGAGGCCGGTGGCGGCCTCGTAGTCTGCAGAGACGCGGGCGGCAAATTCATCTGCCCGGTCGGCCTGCACCAGTGCGACTGCGCAGCCGGCAAACCCGCCGCCAGTCATGCGGGCGCCAAAGCAGCCAGGCGCTTGTCGCGCACAATCCACCATGACATTCAACTCCGGGCCTGAGATTTCGAAATCGTCGCGCATGCTGGCGTGGCTGGCATCCATCAAGCGACCCATCTCAGCCGCGTCGCCGCGTGCCATCGCGTCGGCGGCAGCCACCGTGCGCGCGTTTTCGGTGATGATGTGACGGGCGCGGCGCAAGGTGACCTCGTCCAGCCCGCCAGCTTCCGCCTCGAATCTCTCCAGCGACACGTCGCGCAGCGCAGGCACGCCGAAATAGCGCGCCGCAGCCTCGCACTGTGCGCGCCGCTCGTTGTAGGCCGAATCCACCAGGCCGCGGCGCGTGGACGTGTCCAGAATGACCGCCACGGTGCCATGCGGTAGCGGCACGGACGTCGTCTGGAGGCTGCGGCAGTCGATCAGCAATGCATGGTCAGCTTCGCCGGCCGCCGAGATCATCTGATCCATGATGCCGCAGTTCA
>JAGRBZ010001006.1 GCA_020433805.1 Anaerolineae bacterium | reverse complement strand
GTCCATGTGGCGGACGTACCGGGTCGGCACGAACCGGGAACCGGCGAGATTCACTATCGTCACGTCGCCCAGGCGCTGCATGACGCCGGCTATGAGGGCATTGTCGGGCTAGAGGCTTTCCCGGCCGGCGACCCGTACCAAGCCCTGGACAGCTTCCGTGAGATTTTTACATTGAGTGAATAGTAACAAGACCTGACAGGTTTTCAAATGCTGGCTTTAATCTGAATAGCCGTCCAACCGGATAGGGTTATTCTTTCAAACATAAGTCGGAAACCTGTCAGGTCTGGCCTGAGTCAACAGGCTAAGGCTGAGGCTAAGAAATAACAAATCCAACTTGAGCGGCCTTCAGTGGATAAAACTGTTCTTTTCTTAGCCTTCGCCTGAGCCTTAGCCTCACTTTAACCTCCGTGCTAAAGTGACATTTTATTGAATAGAGGAAGAACTCATGAGAATAGGTTTAGTCACCGATAGTTTAGGTCATCTCTCTTTTGACGAACTGCTTGAGACCGCTGCTTCGTTAGGCGTTCAAACGCTTGAATTTGGCTGTGGGGGCTGGTCATCGGCGCCCCACGTCAATTTGGATGCCCTGCTGGAAAGCGATGCGGAACGACAAAATTTCACCGCCAAAATTCGCGATCACGGCTTGGAGATTAGCG
>JAGRBZ010001005.1 GCA_020433805.1 Anaerolineae bacterium | reverse complement strand
GGAGCCGGAAGCCGCTATGTTGGTGGCCAATACCGATCTTAACGTCCGCAGCGGCCCCGGTACGAGCTACACCATCTTAGGGCTGCTCAAGGCCGACCAAACCGCCGAAATTACCGGCATCAGCCCCGACGGGCGCTGGTGGCAGATTAACTTCCCCGGCGCTGTCGGCGGGCGAGGCTGGGTGGCTGAGCAGTATACATCGGCCGAAAATACGGCCAACGTGCCGATTGTTCAGACACAGCCGTTACCGGCCCAACCCACTCCAACTCCGCAGCCGACCGCCACGCCGGTGGTCATCACCGAATGGCGCGGCGAATATTACAACAATCCCAATATGAGCGGCGATCCGGTCGTCATTCGCAACGACTCGAGCATTAACTTCAACTGGGGTACGGGCGCACCCGCCGCCGGCATCGGACCTGATAACTTCTCCGTGCGCTGGTCGCGAACGATCAACTTCGCGGCAGGCACCTACCGCTTCAAGGCAACGGTCGATGACGGTGTGCTGCTGTGGCTCGACGACAAATTGATCATCGACCAGTGGCACGATAGTTCAACCACCACCTACGCCGCCGACATCTATCTAACCGACGGCCTGCATACGGTAAAGATGGCCTATTACGAACGCGGCAGCGATGCCGTCGCCCAACTCACTTG
>JAGRBZ010001004.1 GCA_020433805.1 Anaerolineae bacterium | reverse complement strand
ATTTCAATACACTCCGGAACTCCTGCATTAACATATTTAGGATTATTAAAATCATCACCAACATTTATATGAATCTCTGAGCAAGGGCCGCATGGACCTGTATCGCCCATTTCCCAAAAATTATCTTTTGCTCCAAATTTTAAAATGTGGTCAGGATTAATATCCGTCTTCGTTTTCCACATCTCCAAAGCTTCATCATCAGTTTCATAAACAGTTGCCCAAAGTCTTTCTTTGGGAAGTTTCCAAACTTCTGTTAATAATTCCCAAGCCCAAATTATTGCTTCTTCTTTATAATAATCTCCAAATGACCAGTTGCCCAACATTTCAAAAAAAGTATGATGATAAGTATCATGACCAACTTCTTCTAAATCGTTATGTTTGCCGCTTACACGGATACATTTTTGAGTATCAGCAGCACGTTTATAATCACGAGTTCCTTGTCCTAGAAACACATCTTTAAATTGATTCATACCAGCGTTCGTAAATAGTAAAGTTGGGTCATCATAAGGAACAACAGGTGCGCTCGCAACTATCTTATGTTCTTTTGATTTGAAAAAATCTAAAAATTGCTGCCGGATTTCTTGTGAAGTCATATTTCAACTTATAAATTATTTGCAAAGCAGAAATATAATAAAAGAATATCACACAGATGAAACA
>JAGRBZ010001003.1 GCA_020433805.1 Anaerolineae bacterium | reverse complement strand
AGCCGGGAAGTGATGGAATATGGGCGCTGGTCATCGCTGGAATTGGTCCAACGCTACACCCAAATGTACCAAGCCGGCCGCAAATTCGCCCGTTATTCCCCGGCGAATTACGTCAACAAATCTCGAAACCACGGCTAGAACGTAGACTCAGAAATATAACATTTCCCGATCTAAGCCGCCAAGTTTCAAGCCGGCGATCGTCGAATATTACCTTTAGGGAATCCCCTCACGAGTAACTCATAATTTCGAGGTCGGTGGTTCGAGCCCACCCATCAGCATTTCACTTCAGCTTTTCGAAGACATATTTATAAATATGAACCTCGCACAGAACTGTGCGAGGTTTTTTTATCCCGAAGCGCAATCGCATCCCATCAATTTGAAAGCGGAATAACAAATGTTGGCAAGTAACGCCCCGGAATGCTGGCCGACTCGCGTTGGCCGGTAAGTTGTCCCCCGGCAGCGCGATAAAAACGAGCGGCATTCGGATCACCTTGGATGATCAAATCTGAAGCATGCAAGCTTTTTGCAGTAGCTTTAGCATGCTCGATAAGGGCGCGGCCATAGCCCCGACCGATATAAGCCGGTTCGACAAACATCGCCTCTAATTCGATTTCAGTGGATGAGAGCGACACTAAGGCGTAAAAACCCACAATAGTTC
>JAGRBZ010001002.1 GCA_020433805.1 Anaerolineae bacterium | reverse complement strand
GGAAGTTAACCCGGAATTTTCGCTTAACAAGGCGTTTGGTGATCAAATTACATTGCTTGGCTATGATATAGATAGCGGTCAGCAGTTAGCCGTTAGCCGTCAGCCGTCAGCAGAAAATCAACAACCAAACCAACAAACCAACTTCACCATAACCCTATACTGGCGAGCCGATACCGTTCCGACTACCGATTATACCGTTTTCCTCCACCTGCGCGACGCAGCGAACCAGAACGTGGCTCAAAAAGACAGCCCGCCCGTCGGCGGACAGTACCCAACAAGTTTGTGGGATCCAGGCGAAATCATCAAAGATGTGTTAACCTTACCGCTCGATGATGTACCGCCGGGCCGTTATACGCCGGTCATCGGTCTGTACAACTTTGCTACCGGCGACCGATTGCCGACCGAAAATCCGGCGAACGAAATTGCTTTGAAGGAAATAGAGATTGGAGATTAGAGACTGGAGATTAGAGATTGGAGACTAGAGACTAAGAGGTTGATTGTTACACGCCAATTATCAATCACCAGTCACCAATTACTAATTACAAGTCTCCAGTTACCAATCTCCAATCTCTTTACTACTATTATGAATTTACTGAAACGCTACAAAATCCTCATTCCAGTTATTTTACTCGCCTTTTTTCTGCGATTCTGGCACTTG
>JAGRBZ010001001.1 GCA_020433805.1 Anaerolineae bacterium | reverse complement strand
CCATCGCCGACGGCGTGCGCACGCCCTACCTGGGCCAGTACACCTTTCCGCTGGTGCTCCACTACGTGGACGACATGCAGACCGTCAGCGAAGAAGCCATCAAAGAGGCCGTACGCTTCTTCTTCTACCGCATGAAACTCGTCGTCGAACCGTCGGGCGCGCTGGGTCTGGCCGCCCTGCTCAGCGGCGCCGTCCCCGTCCAAGGCCAACGCGTCGGCGTCGTCATCAGCGGCGGGAATATTGACGGGGCGATGATGGCGGAGATTTTGAGAAGCAGGATTGAGGATTGAAGATTGGAGGGGAGATTGGAGATTAAGAGATTGGGAGATTGACACACGAACAGCCGGGTGCCCAATCTCTTAATCTCTCAATCTCCAATCCCCCACCTCACGTTTCACGCATCACGTTTCACGCACCACAAAGGACCACCACCTTGACCACCTACACCCACAATTTTTATCTCGTGCGGCACGGGGAAAACCCGGCCAACATCACCAAGGAGTTCTCGTACCGCGATGTCGATTACAGCTTGACGCCCAAGGGCGTGTTGCAGGCGCAGCAGACGGCTGCGCACTTCCGCAACGTGCCGGTGGACGCGGTGGTCGCGTCCCCGTTGAAACGCACGCGCGAGACCGCAGCCATCATCGCCGACG
>JAGRBZ010001000.1 GCA_020433805.1 Anaerolineae bacterium | reverse complement strand
CCCCGATGACCAAATTTGAGCTTGTGCGTTTCACCGCCTAAAGCTAATCCCACAATTTGATGCCCCAAACATATCCCAAACATAGGGATATCGCTTTCGATCAGTTTTTCCGTAGACTCGATGGCGTAAGTAACGGCTGCCGGGTCGCCAGGCCCATTGGACAGAAAGACGCCATCCGGCTGCATGGCCAGTACTTCCTCGGCGGTGGTGGTGGCCGGAACGACGGTGACTCGACAGCCGGCGTCGGTTAGTAGACGCAGGATGTTGTGCTTGATGCCGAAGTCGTAGGCGATGACATGGAAGGGATGAGATTGGAGATTGGAGATTGGAGATTGGAGACCCTGCTGCCATGCGGGAGCTACACCCTCTTCCCAGTGGTAGGGTTCGGAACAGGTGACTTCTTTGACGAGATCTAAACCTTCCATTGAAGGTGCAGCACGCGCCATATCAACCAGGTCGGCGGCGCTGTACTGCGGATCGGCAGAAACAGCGGCCATCATGGCCCCTTTGGAGCGAATGTGACGCACTAAGGCACGGGTGTCGATCTCGGTCAGGCCAGGCAGGTTGTGCCGATTTAGATAGTCAGGCAGCGACTCGGTCGCTCGCCAGTTGCTGACGCGGCGGCTGACCTCGCGGACGATGAGACCGGCGGCCCAGGGG
>JAGRBZ010000999.1 GCA_020433805.1 Anaerolineae bacterium | reverse complement strand
ATTTTATCTGTCATAATTCGGTAAATTCTGTTAATCCTGTCTAAATTTTTTTCACCACGCTTTAGTGCAGAGCTATCGCTGTTTTCAAGCTAACAGATTTTAACAAATTCGAATCGTACTGGGGAAGAATTTATGCTATCACGCGTTGCCGACAGTTTATACTGGATGAGCCGCTACTTGGAACGGGCAGAAAATGCGGCTCGCCTTATTGATGTCCATTTGAGCCTGCGGCTTGATCAGTCGCCTACCGTGGCCGGTTCGCGCTGGGAACGGCTGGCGACCAGTTTACAAACCTCACTTCCGTCATCGGAAGGTCCGGATGACGATTTTGAGATGGTCACCTGGCTGACCTTTGACTCATCCAATTCAAACTCAATTGTAAGTTGCATCGGCGCGGCTCGAGAAAATGCCCGGCAGGTCCGAGAACAAATTAGCTCCGAGATGTGGGAGCAGCTCAATCAGCTTTATTTATCAAGCCGACAAATTGATAGTGAAGCAATTTGGCTTTCTCAACCGCACGAGTTTTTTCAATCGGTTAAAGATGGGGCTTACTTTTTTCAAGGTATTACCGACTCAACCATGAATCACGGTGAGGGCTGGCATTTTATCCAGATTGGCCGTTACATTGAGCGAGCGAGGCTTATCGCTTCATTGCTTGAC
>JAGRBZ010000998.1 GCA_020433805.1 Anaerolineae bacterium | reverse complement strand
TGCATTACCAGTCCGCTGCAATCCCCACTGGCCAAGATGGATGGTCTTGCTGATCAACAGTCCGGTCACCATCCATGCAAACGTGACTACGTTGCGCAAGTCGTGCATTCGCATGCTTTGTCCGACCAGCTTGATGATGGTACCGTATAGTTCAAGGCGATTTCCCATTGTCGGCTCCTTTGGTTCACTTGTTGCTTGGACACTCCAAGTTTACCGCACAGAGCCGCTTGGGAAAACGCCTTTTTCGTTCCATTTCGCCTTATGTTAGATAAAATCTGTCAGTCAACCAGGGGGATTCCTTGGACTTCCCAATCTCCCAATCTCCTAATCTCTAATCTCCAGTCTTCAATCTTCAATCTCCAGTCTCCTATCTTTGGAATCTTCTCAATGACAACAACAGCTACGAACTACACACTCTCCGGCTGGGATCTGTCGGAGTTGCTTGCCGAGCCTACCGATGCGATCGTGTCGGCGCAACTGGCCGACATCGAGGAAGAAGTAGGCACCTTCGAGGGGCTGCGCAGCCGTCTCGAAGCGGAAAGCCAGACGCCCGATGAAGTGCACATGGCCGTTGGCCGCTACGAGCAGATCATCCGCAAGGCCTGGTCGCTGGCCTACTACGGCCATCTGTGGTTTTCGGCCGACACGCAATCGACGGCCG